>NZ_JAGFPF010000699.1:0-1023 GCF_025962695.1 Candidatus Symbiopectobacterium sp. NZEC135
AATCAGCGGCAGCGTGATGCGATGAAACACCTGCCAGGGCGATGCGCCGTGGATACGCGCCGCCTCTTCAATGCGCGGATCGACGGCGAGCAGGCTCATGGTCACGGTTCTGACCGTATAGGGCAGCGTAATGCCCAGGTGCGCCACAGCAATACCGGTATAAGTATCAAGCAGACCAAGCGGTGCCAATACCAACATCAGCCCGACGGCCAATACGATATGCGGTACCAAAAACGGTGCCACGGCCAGAAAGGCGATAACAGATCGGCCGCGAAACTGAAAGCGCGTCAGGGCGAAAGCCAGCAGTACACCCACCACAATGGCCCCAACACCCACGGAAATCCCCAGCGTCAGGCTGCGCCCAAACGCGGCAATAAACACCGGATTATGCAGCACCTTGATATACGAGCCCAGCGACAGCTCAGCGGGTGGGAAGGCAAGATACTGGCGCGTGTCGAATGAAATAATAAACACGATGATAATCGGTGCCAGCAGAAAAAGATAAAGTAGAAAGATAAAGCTGTGCCAGGCGAGAGTGCCTGGCTGCCAAGCGCGAGATATCATGGTGGTCTCACTGTTCCAGTGCCCGTAAGGCACGTTGATAAAGCACAATAATGCTACTGAACAACACCAGCAACAGTACGGAAAGTGCCGCTGCCAGCGGCCAGTTGAGGGTCACGGTCGCTTCGCTGAAAATTTCGGTACCCAGCACAAACACCCGTCCACCACCCATCAGGCGCGGGGTGACAAACGCCGAGATGGCCAACACGAAAACCAGCAGTGCGGCGGTTAATACCCCCGGCAAACTGAGCGGCAGCGTGATGCGTAAAAACACGCGCCAGCGTGCGGCACCCAGCATCTGCGCGGCTTCTTCCAGTTGCTGATTAAGCCGTCCGAAACCGCTCAGCATGGCGAGAATGGCGTAGGGCATCAGGATTTCAATCAACGCAAGGGTCGCGCCGAGCGTATTGTTACTCAGACGCCAGGGCGTTGCTGTCAGTGATAACGCCTGTAGCGTCGCAT
>NZ_JAGFPF010000701.1:0-1022 GCF_025962695.1 Candidatus Symbiopectobacterium sp. NZEC135
TCAAGTTGGTGGTTAACGTAGGTACCGTAACCGCGACCACGCACCACAATCTCCTGCTCGGCCAGCAGTTCCAGCGCCTTTCGCACCGTGATACGGGAAATCCCCAGCGCCAGAACAAACTCACGCTCGCTGGGGAGAAAATCTCCGCGCTGAATCTCCCCATTCTGCACCGCCAGTTGCACCACATCAGCGAACTTTATGTACAGCGGGAGTTTGTCCGGCTCCGCCATGCGCGTGCGCAACCGCTCGACCAGCCAGGTATTTACGCCCATTACGCTCCATCCATGTCGTATCGAGGGAGCGGAAATCATAACTTTTTTCAGCTCAGGCATCTTTCTTTTCTCAATTTCATTTAACTTTCGATGAGCACTTGCAGTCTCCACCCGCCTACGCGATGATGCGGTGAGACCTTTTTTCCTTTAACTTCCGGAGGTTGTGATGAAACCGAGTGTGATTTTGTACAAAAGTATCCCCGCCGATTTGTGCAAACGCCTGGAACAACATTTTACCGTCACAGAATTTGATGGGTTGCCCCCCGCGGGACACCCTGCTCTGGCGCAGGCTGAAGGTATCATCGGTTCCGGTGGCAAAGTCGATCGCGCCTTTCTGGCACAGACGCCGCGTCTGCGTGCGGTATCGACCATTTCCGTCGGCTACGACACCTTTGACGTTGAGGCATTAACTGAAAAGGCCATTCCGCTCATGCACACGCCAACGGTATTGACCGAAACCGTGGCGGACACCGTTTTCGCATTGATCCTGTCAAGCGCCCGTCGTGTGGTCGAAGTGGCTGAACGCGTCAAAGCTGGCGAATGGCAAAGCGGTATCGGCAGCGACTGGTTCGGGATTGACGTGCACCATAAAACGATCGGGATCCTTGGTATGGGCCGTATTGGTTTGGCCGTGGCGCAACGAGCCCATTTCGGTTTCAGCATGGAAGTGTTGTACAACGCGCGACGCCATCATGCCGAAGCCGAAACGCGCTTTAACGCACGCTACTGCGATTTGGATACCTTACTGGC
>NZ_JAGFPF010000702.1:0-1022 GCF_025962695.1 Candidatus Symbiopectobacterium sp. NZEC135
CGTAGGCTACCGTTTCTAACGGTGTCGCGCGGTCAGAAAATCAATTCTGAACCGGAATGCGATGTCATATAAAAATCCGCCATCATGGCGGATTTTTTTTGTCTGTAGCACGAAACGATAGCGCTAAGATGGCTGATTATTATCTTGACGTTAAGATAATTTGTGCAAAAATACGCGGTACGAACGTAAGCGACTACCTGCGTTTTTCATGGCACAACCCTCAGCGGTAAGATAACAATCACAGGATCATTTTATGCCCGCTTCCTCCAGGCACTCACGCCAGTTTCTCTTTATCGCCATTCTGCTGCTTGGGATAAACCTGCGCCCGATTCTGGCCGTGGTTGGTCCGTTGCTTGAACAAATTCAGCAGGCTACTGGTCTGGACGACAGTCAGGCTGGTCTGTTAACCACGCTGCCGATTTTGGCAATGGGGATCTGTGCGCTTTATGGCGGCTGGTTGCAACGTCATCTGGGGGAGTATCGCGGCATTCTGCTCGGCATTACCATCATTATGGTCGCTTGTCTGGTGCGTTTTCCATGGGATTCACGCGCTGGGTTGCTGGTGAGTGCGGCGCTTGGTGGGGTAGGGATTGCGTTAATTCAGGCATTGGTGCCGTCGTTTATCAAGCGCTTCTTTCTCCAGCGCAGCAGTCTGTTGATGGGGCTTTATACCACGGGGATCATGGCGGGGGCAGCCGTTGCTGCGGCGACGGCCTCGCCGTTATCGGGTCTCGCTGGTTGGTCTGGTGCGTTGGCATTTTGGGGTATCCTTGCATTTATCGCGCTGTTGGTCTGGCGCAAAGCGCCGTCTTCGCGTGAGGCTCACGAGCCGAATGCGATTTATCACCCTGCGCCGCACGGTTTGCAACATTGGGCCTTGATGCTGTTCTTTGGGATAGGAACGGGCGCTTACTCGCTGGTGCTTGCCTGGCTACCACCCTATTACATGCAGTTAGGCTGGAGTGCCGCGCAAAGTGGCTTTTTGCTGGGAGGGTTAACGCTGACGGAGGTGTGTGCGGGGT
>NZ_JAGFPF010000703.1:0-1021 GCF_025962695.1 Candidatus Symbiopectobacterium sp. NZEC135
CCGACAGAAAACAGTTCGCTTGAAGCCACTCGTTTACGTTGCAAATCAAATCCCTCCCAGTGAAATCCCCCTGTTTAAACCTCGTCCTATTCTGACGCAGTGTTCAGCTAAACAGGTCCCTGAAACAGTTTCTTGCATTGCCAAGTCGATTTACGATTGTGTGACAAAAAAAGCAGTTTAACAATCAGTTGCTGTCTGCGATATCGCAAAAAACGCTATCAACGCGCGCTGTCATTGCTGATTGCCAAGTACCGAGTGACTGCGATCACAAAAGGAAAATGAGGCAGACCAGACGATCTGCCTCATTGGGGGAGGCCGGTTAGGCCTTCAAATGGCTGGCATGAAAACGCAAGTGGTCTTCAATAAAGCTGGCAATAAAATAATAGCTGTGGTCATAGCCAGACTGGGTGCGCAACGTCAGCGGCCAACCCTGTTCTGCTGCCTGCTGTGCCAAGCGCGCGGGCTGCAACTGGTCGGGTAAAAACTGATCGCTGTCGCCCTGATCGACCAGCAGCGGCAATCGAGCCGAGGTTTGTGACAGCAGATAGCAGCTGTCATAGTCACGCCAGGTCGTTTCGTCGGTGCCCAGATACGCGGTAAAGGCTTTGCGCCCCCAGGGAACCTCGCTGGGATTAACGATTGGCGCAAACGCTGAGGCAGACCGATAACGCTCCGGATGGCGCAGTGCCAGCATCAATGCACCGTGACCGCCCATCGAGTGTCCACTGATCGACTGACGATCGCTGACGTTGAAATGCTCACGCACCAAAGCGGGCAGTTCGCTGCTGACGTAATCGTACATACGATAATGCGCTGACCAAGGCGCTTGGGTGGCGTTGACGTAAAATCCTGCACCCTGACCCAGGTCGTAACCGGGATCGTTAGCCACCGTGTCTCCACGCGGGCTGGTATCTGGCATCACCAGCACCACCCCCAGTTCGGCAGCGATACGCTGTGCGCCCGCCTTGGTGGTGAAGTTTTCATCATTGCAGGTCAACCCGGACAGCCAATACAGCACCGG
>NZ_JAGFPF010000704.1:0-1020 GCF_025962695.1 Candidatus Symbiopectobacterium sp. NZEC135
TGGGCAGTGAAATTTGCCAGGAACCGTCACTATTGACGGTGCCACTGTACGTTTTGCCGTTCAAGGTGACGGTAACGGTCTGTCCCGCCTCACTGGGTGAGGTGGTGCCAGACAACGTTTGTGCACTTTTTACCTCATCGGCCGTGAGTAAATCATCGCCGGTGAGCTTCTGTACTGTAAGGGTTGGCGGCGTAGTATCAACAATCAGTTCGCGGGTGATGCTGGTGCTGTTACCCGCTTTATCCACCGTCACGATAGTCATGGTGTTTGCGCCTTCGCTCAGCGCTTGCAGGTCTGCGCTGGAGAGTGGCAACTGCCATTTACCGTCATTATCGACAGTGGTGGTGTAGGTCTTGCCGTTGAGTGTCACGGTGACGGTGAGCCCCGCTTCACCGCGGCCACTTAGCGTTTGAGGTTGCGCTTGTTCTGCCGCCGTCAGGATGTTGTCTCCCGTGAGCATATTTTCTGTCAGGAACGGCGGTAATGTGTCTATTCCCAGCGCTACGTTTTGTTGATGTGTGCTGCCCTGAGCATCCGTCACGCTGACCTGAAGCGGGTAAGTGCCATCTTCCAGTCCGGCAAATACGCTGGCTGGCAAGGTGATTTTCCAGGTGCCATCCTGTTCGACCCGCGTGGTATAGGTCAGGCCGTTAAACGTGATTGTTACCACCGATCCAGGTGTCACATCTCGGGTGCTACCACTGAGCACCTGTGATTGACCGAACTCCTCACGATTCAGGACATTGTCATTTGCCAGTGGGTTTACAGTAAGCGACGCGGGTGTTGCGGGGGGCGTCGACGGCCTGTTGTCGTCGTTGCTGTTGGAGGCGGGTGCGGCAATTACGCCGCCACCGAGCGCCACGGCACCGAGAATGCCACCGAGGGCTGCGGCTGAGAGCCCACTGGTGCTAGTGCTGTGTAACAGCAGTGAGGTAATGTCGGTGATAACATCATATTCGGGAATAAGGGTGACGGTTTCCCCAGCGCTGAGCGCCGCTGCTTCGGCAGGAGCGCTGGAAA
>NZ_JAGFPF010000705.1:0-1019 GCF_025962695.1 Candidatus Symbiopectobacterium sp. NZEC135
GGAACGATGAGTGAATCCATCATAATTTGCCTCATTTGCGCCTGTAACGTAAAAACCTTACTAGCTTACGTAAAATTTGCGCACGATACCAATAGAAAAGCGGGATTGCCTATCAGGCTGGTGATACTCAGCCGCATGCGTGCTGCTCAATAAACGCAATCATCATGTCGGCGATATCCAATTGGGTGGTGCGTTCAATCCCTTCCAAACCGGGAGAGGCATTTACCTCCATCACCAGCGGTCCGCGCGCCGCGCGTAAAATATCCACGCCCGCCACGCTCAGCCCCAGCGTTTGGGTCGCTTTCACCGCAATGGCACGCTCACGCTCCGTGATGATAACCGGTCGTGCAGTGCCGCCACGGTGTAAATTGGAGCGAAAATCGCCCTCTTTGGCCTGACGTTCGATGGCCGCCACCACGGTATCGCCAATCACCAGACAGCGGACATCCCTGCCCTGCGCCTCGCTCACATACTCCTGAACCAGAATGTGCGCATTCAGGCCGCGAAACGCATCAATCACGCTTTCGGCCGCCTGACGCGTTTCTGCCAACACCACGCCAATTCCCTGAGTGCCCTCAACCAGTTTAACCACCAGCGGTGCGCCGCCCACCATAGCGATCAGATCGCTGGTATCGTCCGGCGAGTGAGCAAAACCGGTGATCGGTAAATCGATGCCCTCGCGCGCCAACAGTTGCAGCGAGTGCAATTTGTCCCGTGCACGGGTGATTGAGAGCGCATTGTTCAACGGAAAGCTTCCCAGCATTTCAAACTGGCGCAACACGGCGGTGCCGTAGAAGGTAATCTGTGAGCCGATGCGTGGGATTACCGCATCGTATTTTACCAACTGCTTCCCGCGATAATGCACCGTGGGCGCAGCAGAGTTGATGTTCATGTAGCACGAGAGTGGGTCAATAATATCGACAACGTGCTTGCGTGCTTCTGCGGCTTCACGTAACCGCATGCAGGAGTAGAGGCTGCCGTCCCGGGATAAAATGGCGATCTTCATCAGTTCCTCTCCC
>NZ_JAGFPF010000706.1:0-1018 GCF_025962695.1 Candidatus Symbiopectobacterium sp. NZEC135
AGTGTTGGCGGTCATTCGCTTTCTTTTAGGCGTGGCGGAAAGCGTTGTGATGCCAGCCATGTTGGTATTTTTAAGCCACTGGTTTACAAAGAAAGAACGATCGAAAGCGAATACGTTTCTGTTTCTCGGCAACCCGATTACGGTGCTTTGGATGTCGGTACTTTCCGGCTACCTTGTTGAAGCATTTGGTTGGCGTGGGATGTTTATCATTGAGGGCATACCCGCAATTATTTGGGCAGCCATCTGGTGGTTTGTTTTTGTAGATAGACCAGCTGATGCTAAATGGTTGACTGAAAAAGAGAAAAAAGATATTGAAGCTGCATTGGCAGCAGAACAAACCAATATCCAGGAAATTAAAAACTACAGTGAAGCATTTCGTTCCAGAAAAGTGTTGTCACTCTCCTTTATCCACTTCTTCTGGAATATCGGAATGTATGGCTTCATTATGTGGCTGCCTTCAATTCTGAAATCTGCGTCTGGACTGGGTATTGTCGCCACCGGTTGGTTATCAGCGGCACCTTATCTCCTCGCCGTTCCCATGATGCTGGGTGCGTCATGGTATTCCGATAAGTTTCTGAACCGAAAGATTATTGTTCTGCTCTTCTTAGGTCTTGGCGCCATCTGCTTTATTGGTTCCTTTACTGTTGGTGCATCCAATTTCTGGCTGTCTTATGTGCTTCTGATGGTTGCAGGTGGGGCAATGTATACCCCTTACGGTCCCTTCTTTGCCGCTATTCCTGAAATGATCCCTCGTAACGTGATGGCAGGCGCAATGGCCTTTATCGTCAGTTTCGGTGCGCTTGGCTCGTTTGTGGGTTCGTGGATTGTCGGCTATCTGAATGGCCTAACCGGGGGTCCCGGTGCGTCTTACATCTTTATGGGCGGAGCACTGGTGCTTGCTGTTTTCTTGACCTCGGTCACAGCGTTTACCAGCACAACCTCTTCTCTGAGCAAAGCACAGGCGTACTAATGCAAAGCGCCCTGATGGGCGCTTTGTTCTTAAAAGTGAAATGTTATA
>NZ_JAGFPF010000707.1:0-1015 GCF_025962695.1 Candidatus Symbiopectobacterium sp. NZEC135
GGTTGTTTCAATAGTGCGGATGGCAAACTCACCGTGCCGGGCGATATCCTGATGAGTATGTTGACCACGGCGCAAAAACTGACGTTGCTGGATGAACAAATCGATATCATTCAACGCAAAGCGGAGTGGCTCAAACTGCACCGGTTTTTGCTGGTGTGGCGCATTGAGAAACATTGCGCCGAACTGCTGATGGCATCGATTCCACGCCGCAACGCCATTCGTGCGTTACCCTTTGTTCATCTGGAAATTAACGAGGCGTTTCCTCACCTCGGCGAAGGTAAAGGAAACCGGGGTATCACCGAACTCAGTAATATGTTTCCCCTGTGGCTGGATAACTTCGGCTCTGGCAAGGTAAATCTCAAAGCGTTCCATGATGGCTTGCTGAGCTATGTGAAAATCGATCCTAAACTGGTGTGGGACATTCTTTCGCGTCCGGCCCCCGACCTGATCATGGACCCGTTGCTTAACGTGATGAAAAGCCACCAGCGGGGCCTCGGGGTGATTGCTAAAGGGATTGATACGCTCGATCATCTGAAAAAAGTGCATCACCTCAACGTGGATGCGATACAAGGCAAGCTATGGCCCGCCATCCCGCTGCATGCGTTGGAGCGGGAGCTGACTCCGGCCGCCTAAACCAGTACCCCTGCATTTACTCCGTGTTTATTTCCCCGCTGACGTTCTACACTCAAGGTTGACAGACGCAGTAGAGTGATAGAACGACGATGACACAGGGACTACGATTTACCCACCACTACCATGACGCCTTGCCCGGATGCTACACGGCGCTTTCACCCACACCGTTACAGGGTGCTCGCCTGCTGTATCACAGCGCGCAGCTGGCGGAGCAGTTGGCGGTGCCTGCCAGTTGGTTTCAGCCTGAACACATTGATATCTGGCAAGGCAAGACGCTGCTGCCCGGTATGCTGCCGCTGGCGCAGGTTTATAGCGGTCATCAGTTTGGCACATGGGCCGGACAACTGGGCGATGGGCGGGGCATTTTGCTGGGTGAGCAACG
>NZ_JAGFPF010000708.1:0-1013 GCF_025962695.1 Candidatus Symbiopectobacterium sp. NZEC135
ATCTACACGGCTGACGAATTAAAAGTGGGCCTGTTCAAAGATACCACCGCGTTCTAAGCGCAACATGTGGACGGTTTCCCGACCGTCCACGCTTTCCCCGCGCCGTTACAATACGGCTCGCTTGGTCTGCACTTCATTACCGATCGATTCACAGACGTCTGCCGGAATTTTCAGCTCCTGTGCGAGCGCACCGAGGTAGCTTTTTTCCATAAAGTGGTCGACATCAATCACCGCACAGCTTAAAAAGTAGACCTCCAACGCTTCATCCTCATTCTTGACGCCACGCGCTAGCAATGCGGGATCCAGCGGCTGGTCAATAGCCTCTTGTATCCAGGTTTCGGCTTCAGCTCCCAGTTGCAGCTCTTGAACGTTCTCTTTTATCCGTTGCTGCTCTGCCGAATCAATATGCCCGTCGCTCTTGGCCGCAAAGACCAATGCCATGATCAAACGACGGGCACGCACGTTATCGCTGGATGACTGAGCGCCGAAATCGGCATCCTCAACGTGGGTATCGCGTACACGCTTTTTGTATTGATTCCACAGCATGACGCCCGCAGCAGCGCTCCCGCCGATGATCAAGGCATTTTTACCCAGAGACCCCAGCATCTTTCTTGTGGATTTGTTCGCCAGCAACACCCCGGCCAACCCACCAAACGCCGCAGGTTTCAGCATATCGCCCAGGTTGCCGTTTTTAGTGCTGCTCGCTGCCGAACCCGCTTTTGCTCCCGCAGCTCCCAGGAGCGTTTGTATCTGCTGCATCCATTGGCTCATGGCCGTTTCCCCGTTGTTGATATCATTATCATCTGTGCTCGCCAGGCGAACATTACCTGTATCTATGCATAGTAGAGCCTGTTATGCCCGTTGTTTGTCAGGTAATGTATAACAATGAAAATGTGGCACAGGCCCGGTTTTGCCACAGCAAAGGCAATTCTACGTTGGGATGATTTGCGCTTTATTTTTGACAAGGTATACTGCACCCATCGAAATGAAATAGTGTTTTAGTATTTGTAGTT
>NZ_JAGFPF010000709.1:0-1012 GCF_025962695.1 Candidatus Symbiopectobacterium sp. NZEC135
CGTTCAGCGTGTCGGCGGCCTGACGGAAACTGCCGGCCTCGATCACACGTACGAAGGTCTCCATGGCTTGCAGCCTGTCCATAGAATATCTCCTGGGAGCCGATACACGGGAGTGAAGCGTTTATTCCATCCCCCGCAGGGGAAAGACGTGTTTTATTATTGCATTTATTCGAATTATGAAAGTTACCCTGTCCGCTTTTTCATCTGCTTAGGTGATTCTAAGATACCGGGGTGTTGACGCATATCACAATGATATTCAGACAATGACTGTCAATAGACCGCTTTATGACCCGCAGGTAAGGTCGAATGCGAAATCCTTCATTTATTCGGAATGAGAAAATTATGGCAATGTTAAACAAGGAACCCGAACGCCGCGACCTGCTGGTCCTTGGGGCCGGCCAACTGGGGATGGCGGTACTGCGCGCACTCGCTCCACGTGCGGCCGCACTACGTCAGTCGGTCACGGTTATCGTCTCGCCGCATACACTCTCCAGTTCCACTCCCGGCAACATGGAGAGCCTTGATGCCCTGCGAGCGCTTGGAGTGGAGGTCATCGGCTTTGACCTGACCAGCGATGTCGCCGCCCTCCAGGTATTGTTCGAGCGCTATCGTACGGTGATCAATTGCACTGGCTTCGTGGCCGGTCCCGGTACCCAGCTCAAGATCACCCGCGCCGCATTGGATGCAGGCATTGAGCGCTACTTTCCCTGGCAGTTCGGCGTGGATTACGACGTGGTGGGGCAGGGCAGTGGCCAGCCGGTGTTCGACGAGCAATACGACGTGCGGCAACTGCTGCGCGCCCAGCGGCAGTCCGAGTGGGTGATCGTCTCCACGGGCATGTTCACCAGTTTCCTGTTCGAGCCAGAGTTCGACGTGGTGAATCTGACGGCGAGGACCATCCACGGTCTGGGCTCGTGGGACACCAAGGTCACGGTCACCACGCCGGAAGACATCGGCAGGCTCACCACGGAAATCCTGCTGGCTGAACCGCGCATCGTCGATCAGGTGGTAT
>NZ_JAGFPF010000070.1:0-19864 GCF_025962695.1 Candidatus Symbiopectobacterium sp. NZEC135
TTTACTGGCAAACCACACTCGCTTTCTAGTTTCAACAGGTTACGTCAACCCGACACAACATGGACAACACTGAAAGGAGATAACCCGATGAAGACGCTTTCCCCCCCAACCAGCCGCGGTATCAGCTATCTGCTGATTTATATGACGGCGGTATATCCGCTACACCCCGCCTTCGCGGCGGGTATCTCGCCCGCCAATGGCAACACCCAGGTGCAGGCGGGCAATGTGCCGGTGGTGAATATTGCAACCCCCAACGCCGCCGGGATATCACACAACGTTTATCGGGATTTCAACGTCAATGCGCCCGGTGCCGTGCTGAATAACGCTACCGCAGCAGGCGTCTCTCAGTTAGCTGGCAAGCTTAATGCCAATACCAACCTCAAGGGCAAGGTGGCAGAACTGATTATCAATGAAGTCACGGGGGGCAGCCGTTCTGAGCTGATGGGCCAACTGGAAGTGTTTGGCAATAAAGCCCACCTGATGATTGCCAACCCCAACGGCATCACCTGTGACGGCTGCGGGTTTATCAATACCCCCAACATCACGCTAACCACCGGCAAACCGCAGTTTGACAAACAGGGCGCACTGGATGCGCTCGAGGTGCAAAAAGGCAGCGTCATCATCGGCGGCAAAGGAATGGACGTGAAGGCGCAGGAGTACGTTGACATTATCAGCCGCGCCACGGAACTGAACGGCAAGATAACCGCACAGAATCTGGCACTAACACAGGGGGCTAACCGCATCAGCTACCGTGATGGCTCAGTCAAAAACCTTGCCGGGCAAGGCACCCGTCCGACGTTGGCAGTAGACACCAAAGCGCTGGGCGGCATGTATGCCAACAAAATCCGGCTGGTCGCCAGTGAAAGCGGCGTGGGGGTTAATCTGGCCAACATCGTTACTGCACAAAACGCCCTTACCCTGACGGTGGATGGCAAAGTGTCGCTTGGCGACATCAATGCCAAAACCGACCTCAATATCAGCAGCAACGCCATTGAAGTCAATAAAAGCAGCATCAAGGCTGGCCGCGACATCACGCTTGCCACCCACACACTGAAAAACACCGGCAAAATTGTGGCAGGCAAGGATATGCGCCTGTTTGCGGAAACCGTGATCAATCAGGGGGGTGACGCGCTCATTCAGGCCAATGACAATCTGTGGATACAAAAAGACGCCTCCGGCGCACTGAGCACGTTGGTGGATAATATTTCAGGCACCATTAAGACCAATAAGGGTGATGTAATTATTCGGACTAAGAAGCTGGAGAATCGGCGGGAGAGGTTTGAGATTACTGCCGAAAATATTTCTGGTGAAAGTAAAAATGCGTTACTTGCCAAAGCGAGTAATGAAAACCTTCCTATATACAAAAAAATAATTAAAATACCGAGAGGAATACCTCCATTATTTGATAATTCACCAGGATCTTTCATAAACCATGAAGTACGCTCCTCCATAACATTTAACCCAAATAACACCACAATTAAAAAATTCACACTAAAATCACAAACACCCAAATCGGTTATCACCAGTGGACGGCATGCTTACCTTAGGGCGGAATCATTCAATAATAACCAAAGTGATATTACAGCCAAAGAAAACCTCATTCTCACCGGAAATAACTTCCAGAGCTCAAGGTTAATAACCGGTTTCGAAATCGCAACAAACCTACTACTGCCTTCTAATAAGAAAATTACAGAAAAAATATGGGTAAATGATGAAACCTACTCAGGAAAACTACAGGCAGGGGGAGGACTAGTTCTTGATTTTAAAGATAGCATTGCCTTTGGAAATCGAACTCACGCTAAAATTAAGGAGTATGGTTACCCCAACAGAGCATTAAAAAACGAAATTGACATCGCCACCGCAAAAAATATTTTGATAAAAAGTAAGGATGTCACCCTTAACAGTGGCTTTAAAGCGAGTCAAAATCTCACGGCTATCGTCGACAACACCATAAGCGTTGACAGCGCAATACTTCAGGCGGGAAATGAATTTGCAATAACAGCCATTAATAATATCACCACCACACAAAGTCATCTAAAAGGTAAAAGAATCAACTTACTGTCACGAACCGGTGATGTACGCTTCAATCCCATTGAGCCAAGAGATTATGGCCCGGATAAAAAACAGAAAATATCATACCTTTCCGCACAGGATAATCTGGATATTTTTGCAGGAAAAACAATTTATTTTGAAAATGTCTCATTAGAAAAACCTAAACAGATCACCTTCACGGCGGGCAATGATATTCAAGTTAGCCGCAACGAGAGTACGCTGACATATCCATTACTGGGCACCAAATTACCCATTGATGACGCACTGATAAAACAGGCAGGTCTATGGGAGAGCAGCGGCGATATCACCCTTTCAGCGGGAAGAAATATACTACTACAAGGGATGACGTTAACCAGCGATAAATCCATCACCTTAGGCGCAGGCCAGGACATCAATCTTGCTCCGCGCGCTATCAATAACAACGATGATGATGTATTTAAATTCCAACGTCGCCCGGAAATGCGCTCGCAGTTAACGGCAAAAGACAATATTTCCCTCAACGCAGCACGGGATATCAATCTGCAAGGTGTCACCGCCAATGCAGCCAACCAGACAACGGCATTCGCCGGCAGAAATCTTGCGATAGGGGCGATTCCTTACTCTGCTATCCCTAACCCTACACAAAACCCTAAAGACGATCGCCATTGGGGAGCGGATATTCAAGGTGGCAAAGGGTTAACCCTGGCGGCAAACGGGGCGCTTACCGTACACGGCAGTAAATTGCACTCTGCTGGTGATATTACATTGTCCAGCAATGGCAATATGCGTTTTGAATCCGTCCGTAATGTCCACATCAATGGCAGTACAGAAAACTACACCCAACAAAGCACCGAATTAAACAGCGGTGCCAATCTTACCGTAATATCCAATGGCAGCATCTTATTTCAGGCGACCAAATTATCTGCCAAAGGTGCGATGAATATCGCGGCAAAAGGCGGGGTCCTCTACGCACAGGCCATGGAGGAGTTTTATCGATGGGAAGAGCAGAAGAAAAGGTGTAGGGGGCGTTTTGGCATTGGTGGTTGGTGTCCAATAGGCAAAAAAACAATCACTAAACACAGAGCCCATGCAGCCAATAAAGTCACCGAATTCACTGCCGGAAGCGATATTACCCTGATGGCGCGCGATGATATCACGCTGGAAGCCGCCAAAATCAATACCGCCAAGAATGCCAAACTGACCAGCCAGAAAGGGAAAATCAATTACAAAGCGGTGAAAGATACCCGCTTTGAGCAAACCATCACCAAAACTACAGGCGTCTATATCACCCATCAGGATAAGGGCTTTATTGAAGGGAAATGGGTACTGCCCAGCATCTATACCGGGGGTAAGCTCACGGTCAATGCGGCAAAAGGCGTTAATGCCGATATAAAAGCCAAAACGGGCCAATCCCTTGAGCAGGCCATCGATATTCTGGGCAACTCACCGGGCTACGAATGGTTAAAGCCGCTTAAAAGCAAAGAGAATGTTAACTGGAATCGGGTCAAAGACAGTTACACAGATTGGAATCACAAAACTTCTCATCTCAATCCTGTCGTCGGAGCCATCATTGCCGTTGCCGCGGCGGTGGTGACGTATGGTTCCACGTTAGCCACGACAGTAGGGGGTATGGCGGCCAGCAGCGCAGGCAGTGCAGCAGCCAGTGCGGGTGCCTCTGCATCTACCGCAGCGATGGCATCCGCTACCGCCGGTGCCGCCGCACAAGCGGGTCTGGCGACCATCGCTTCACAGGCCGCCGTCGCGCTGGCGCAGAACAAAGGAGACCTTTCCAAAACCTTTAAAACACTGGCTAGCAGTGACTCGGTAAAATCCCTTGCTACCAGCATGATTATCGGCGGTGCCCTGGGCGGACTCGACAAAGCCATGGGCTGGACCGCGGCCGCGAAAGGGGGTGCCACACCCGCCACCAGTAAGCTACTTGTCACCAACAACGCCACCTGGAACACCGTTGCCCAACGCGTTGCGGCACACTCCGTCGTCAGCTCTGCACTGGGCACCGCCATTCAGGGGGGGAGTTTTGCTGACAATCTTCGGACCGCGCTGCTAAGCAACGTAGCCAGCCAGCTCCATGCGGAAGGCGCATTTCTGATTGGCAATAACGGCCAGATCCTTGGCATCCCGGGCAGCAAAGCGGTGAGTCATGCGGTAATGGCCGCCATCGCTGCCGAGATTGGCGGAGGTGATGCCAAAGGGGCGGCGGCGGGCGCGATGGCAGCGGAACTGGCGGGAGTGCTCATCAATGACAACCTTGCCCAGACGGGAAGCTGGCAAGAGCAACAGGCACAAATCAGCCGACTATCTGGTGCATTAGCCGGTGCCATTGCCACAGGCAAGGCTTCAGGTGTTTATAGCGGAGCCAATGCCGGTGAAATTGTCGAACGCTTCAACCGGCAGCTGCATCAGGATGAGCTAACAGCGATTGCTGAGCTAGCAAAAGGGAATAAAGAGAAAGAAGCCCGGTTGATGGCCGCGTCCTGCCGGAAAGTGCATTGCACCAGTCAGGAGTCGTTGAACTCGGATGAGCGCAAACACTATGAAGCACTGATGGCAAAACACCCCACAACCCGGGAAGAAGACGCACAGCTGGATAATTACTGGATACAAAAAGAGCGCCACCGGGTAGGGAATTACCCTGCTTTCGCCGGATATGAATCGTTACAACTCTTCACCTATAGTGCGGGAGATAAGTTATCCGACAGCGAGACCTTTGCCCGTAATCAGTGGGTAGAAAATTTCGCCACGATGACAAAACTCCCCAAAAATGTTATAGAAGGCCTTGGGGTAGCCATGGCTGCTGCTGGCGGGATTGTTGGCAAGGGCAAAGCCAGTATTGGTGGCCACAATCCTTCACCTGGGAAGGTGACGCAGGCAGCGGTTGATGGTAGTGCGCCGGGTAAGAACGTTCCCTATATACCTAATGCAGGCGCTGTTGGTAATATGGGTGAGTTCTTTAAGCAGCCGGGTTTTGGTAGTCAAGTTAAAGAATTATCCAGTAAGACCAGTAAGAAATTTCAAGGACAGAGTGTTTACAAAGCAGAAAATTCAATTGGTGATTTCATTAAAAAAGGCGACCAATTTTATCTAGATGCCAGACATAGAAACCACATTGAAGTTTTTGATATAACAGGAAAAGAAGTAAGGGCTGTGCTTAATCTGGATGGGTCATATAATGCGAAAAAAACAGAATCCGCAACCAAAGAAGGGCGGAGGTTACCAAAATGATAAATATTGACTCTCTGGATAAATTTAGCTGTGAGTATCTAAGCTTTTTGAGGGCGGCAGCGGGTGTTGACCTGCGAGACCAAGAACTTTATCTCGCTGAGGATTACTCGTTAGTTGAAAGCATTCAGAAAGATATTAACAATATCAATCTTGCTATTGATCTATTCATTGAGGCAAAAAAAAATAATGATGTATTAGCTATGCGAGCTGCTTTGTTACATATAAGATGTTTTATGTTGGGAGTGTCCGGTGTTTTTCGTCAAACCGTTGACGATATTGACCGTTTATTCAAACTCCCTACAGACATATCCTTCCCAGAGAATTATAAACTGCCAGAGCATTACAACTATCCAATTAAGTAATAATGATAAGAATCCCGGCTATCAAGTCGGGATTCTTACACCAACCCCATAACAATTTAACACTTATATGAAATCAAAAGATAATACATTTCCCTCAGTCAGAGCACTTGGAATATTGAATTTATTCAATGAATTAGAAAAAAATCTTAAAATAAGATTACCAAATAAAAAGTGGTCATCGCGTTCCCCAAAGCCACAACCACTCCGCAATGGGAACAAATCAATAAAGCGATAGCCTATGGCTCTGAGAAAAATGTGAAAGTTAAAATTACGGTGGTGAAAGAATGAGTCAAGAACAAGGACTTAATGCAGGTGCGCTATTTAATAACGATTTCTATTGCATTGAAACATATTCAGGTTATGGATTATTACGAGATGACCCCGAAACCCAAAACCATCTACTTACGCCAGAGTGTAGCAATGAATTGCTCGGAATTACCCTACTGACTGCATTATCCGCCAGTAGAGTTGTCGACCCTGATGATCATGATTTCTTTGATCTTGATAATGCAAATATTTTGTTAAACCAATGGCTGGGTGAGATGATGAATACTTATAGTTACAAAACAAAGAGGGCACTGTTTAAAAATATGTTAAGTTGCGGAGTGCGCCAACTCAATGGCATGATCACAATAGAGCCCTCCGTACATGACAGACTCGAAGGCTGGTCAGGAAAAGGCATTGCTGAATCCGATTACGTTATCATTCCTGATAATAGCACCCATGAGGAAATAGGTGCCGCATTGCGCCTGGCCTTTTCACGCTGTAAAAACAAGATGTAACAACAGGTTATTCTGAGTATCAACGGTATATGTGGTTTTTTTTAGCCACATATACCCGCCATGTTGCTCGTACCTGAGCCTGTCCGTAATTCTGTGTCACGTTAAAAGAGCCAGCCGGTCCGGAGACTGTAATTTAAACTGTGTAATTACCCAGCTTCCCCCGGAAACACAATCCCCCACTGCCGCCGCAGTTCATCCATCTGCGCCATAATCTTCAGGGTCTCATCCAGCAACATCAACTCACAGCCTGTTTTAACTGCGCGTAAGCACGCCACGAGTCTGTGGGCTAGTAGCTCTTCTGCGTTGGGCACCGCCATTCAGGGGGGTTGCTGACAATTTTCGAGCCGCTCTGTTAAGCAATATCGGTGGTCAACTGCACGCGGAAGGCGCATCCCTGATCGGGGATAACGGCCAGATCCTTGGCATCCCGGGCAGCAAAGCGGTGAGCCATGCGGTAATGGCCGCCGTCGCTGCCGAGATTGGCGGAGGTGATGCCAAAGGGGCGGCGGCGGGCGCGATGGCAGCGGAACTGGCGGGAGTGCTCATCAATGACAACCTTGCTCAGACGGGAAACTGGCAAGAGCAACAGGCACAAATCAGCCGACTATCTGGTGCATTAGCCGGTGCCATTGCCACAGGCAAGGCTTCAGGTGTGTATAGCGGAGCCAATGCCGGTGAAATTGTCGAACGCTTCAACCGGCAGCTGCATCAGGATGAGCTAACAGCGATTGCTGAGCTAGCAAAAGGGAATAAAGAGAAAGAAGCCCGGTTGATAGCCGCGTCCTGCCGGAAAGTGCATTGCACCAGTCAGGAGTCGTTAAACTCGGATGAACGCAAACACTATGAAGCCCTGATGGCAAAACACCCCACAACCCGGGAAGAAGACGCGCAACTGGATAATTACTGGATACAAAAAGAGCGCCACCGGGTAGGGAATTACCCCGCTTTCGCCGGATATGAATCGTTACAACTCTTCACCTATAGTGCGGGAGATAAGTTATCCGACAGCGAGACGTTTGCCCGTAATCAGTGGGTAGAAAATTTCGCCACGATGACAAAACTCCCCAAAAATGTTATAGAAGGCCTTGGGGTAGCCATGGCTGCTGCTGGCGGGATTGTTGGCAAGGGCAAAGCCAGGATTGGTGGCCACAATCCTTCACCTGGGAAGGTGACGCAGGCAGCGGTTGATGGTAGTGCACTAAATCCAAAAGATAATCCGCTAGATGTTGGTGGTATAGCTAAAGTTGGAAAAGTTGATCTTAGTGATAAGGACGCTTTAATTTTTTCAGCGAATAAAGCCATAAATGAGCAAGGCATGTCTGCTGTTGCAAGAGCCTGGGAAAAGCATGCTGGCAGAGAAGGTGGAAAATTTGAACCTTTAAAGGGAAATGTGACTCAAAAAAATGAAATTGCCAATAAATTCGTGCACGATGTTTTGAGTAACCCTGGTACAAATAGAACTGAATTATCTCGTGGCGGAGTTGAATATCGTTTACCAAACGGGAAAGGCATTCGCTATAACTCCGACGGTTCATTTTCTGGGGTTTTAGATCCGAGAAGGAAGGATAAATGAATAACAAATTTGAAGTGGATTTCTTCAGTGATTCTCGCTACGAGGAACTGACAGCAGAAATATCCTATAAGGGACAAATCCTTTGTCAACTGAACAAAGACAAGGGGAATGATGCTATTGAAATAGAATTTTTCTCAGATAGTAGAATATTACCAGAAACAGTGGAGATGAAGTTCCCAGTTGACGATTTTTTAAAGATATTAATGCAAACAAAGAATGATCTTATTGGATAATTAGTATTAGCAGAATCCCGGTTCTCACACCGGGATTCTAATTAACGTGGATACCACGAAAGAGCCACACCTCTATCAACCGTGTTTCCCTCCCTTTCACTGCAACCTTAGTCCATCCATCTGCGCCACAATCTTCAGGATCTCATTCAGCAACATCAACTCACAGCCTGAACTGCACGCAAGAACGCCATGAGTCTGGCAGACTAGTAGCTATAATCTTACCTCTTCTGCGCTGGGAACCGCCATTCAGAGCGGCAGTTTTGCTGACAATCTTCGAGTCACTCTGTTAAGCAGCGTAGGCAGCTAGCTCCACGCGGAAGGCTCATTTCTGAATGGCAATAACGGTCATATCCTTGGCATACCGGGCAGCAAACAGTGAACCATACTGTAAGGGCCGCCGTTACAGTCAAAATTGCCAGAGGGAATACCTAGGGGCAGTGGTGGCACACTAACAACGAAACCAACAGGATAACCATCCCACCTTTTCACCTGATGTAATTAAAAAAATATTTTGTCATTATTAATTTTTTCAATTAGTTGAGGAATGAAAAAATGAGTATCGAAAGCATGTCAAACACAGTATTCAGCGTTACTGGCATTGGTACTAATTCGGCCAAAGACAGTGCAACCACACCTCGTACCCTATTAGAATACATTATGAATTTTTTTAGTTTTGGCGGTATACGCAGCACGAATGAAAGAAAGCACGACGCCTTTATTCAGGCATTCACCAACACGCTTGTCTCTCATCACGGCCAGGGGGAAACACCAGAAATAATGACCGTCAACCATTCTGGTTACACCATCACCTTCACGCAGCCAGGGAAAAATAACAAAGACGCTAATATCTCGGTCAAGGTTGAGAAGAATGGTAAAAAAGCAGAAGGGGAAATTGAATCGTCCATTTATCAAAACGTATGCAAGTCTCTACTATTTCGAGCGGAACATCACCTACCGCTGCCCTCATCCCCATTGACCAATGAAGGAAAAATCGATTTACGTAATATCAAGTTAGCCAAGGCTTCATTCGCTGACAAGGATCTCTCTCATATGGATCTGAGCGGTGCAGAACTGGCAAAAGCCGATTTATCCGGAGCAGATCTCACAGGTTCACTGTTGATCGGTACAAATTTGTACAAGGCAAACTTATCTAACGCCAACTTGGCTGGCGCTTCTTTTTCCCAAGCGAACTTATCCAAAACGGATATGTATAAGGCAAGGCTCGGTGCAACCGATTTCACAAAAGCAAATCTTAATGATGCTAAGTTAGTGGCGGTAACGGGCTCTGATACCAATTTCTCACATGCCGAAGCACACAATATCGTCCTGAATAGGGCTGATTTAGAGCGTGCCAATTTTTCTCACGCCAATCTGAGCAGAGCAAGTATCGTCGATGCTAAACTCACCAACGCCAATTTACGCTATACAAATCTCACAAGAGCGACACTGTCCCGATCAGACCTGAGATATGCCAGCCTGACTCACAGTACGCTGTCGCATGCGGTGTTGAAAGAAACGGTATTGACGGGCACGTTGCTTGAGAAAAAAAAGCAAATGCCCGAGTTTACAATCACTCGGAATTAAGCCGTGAGGTGAAAAGTTTCGGCCCCAAGAGGGCAAGGTCGTGACAAACAGACATACACGACCTTGTTAAGGTTATTCTTCCCCCGGAAACACAATCCCCCACTGCCGCCGCAGCTCATCCATCTGCGCCATAATCGCCAGGCTTTCATCCAGCGGCATCAGTTCACATTCTGTTTTGCCTGCACGCAGGCACTGCATGACAGCGGCGGCCTGATAGTTATAGCCATTGCCTTCAAGCGGGAGGGTTACGGTGACGGGTGCTTCGCCAATAACTGCCAGCGTGGCGGAGGTCGCTTTGGAGAATTCGGGAATAATAATGGTGCCTTTATTACCGATAATTCGCGCTTCTTTTTGCGTCGGGGTGTTAATCGAGCAGGACAACACGGCTACTTGCCCATCGGGATAGAGCAGCGTCATCGCAGAAAGGTCGTCCACACCGGTTTCGTACAGGCTGGCAACGCCGGTTATCGTGGATGGCGCCTGCCGGAAGACCCAGGAGGCAAAGGAGATGGGGTAAACCCCGACATCCATTAATGCGCCACCGCCGCGATGCAAGCCCACTTTGCGATCTTCCGCGGGTCCTTCACGGCGAAAGCCGAAATCGGCGCTGACCATACGCACCGGACCGATAGCCTCAGCATCAAGCCATTCACGGACTTGTCGATAGACCGGGAAAAAACGCGTCCACATGCCTTCCATCAGAAAAAGGTTTTTCTCGCGCGCGACACGGATAACTTCGGCGGTTTCATGGCGATTCAGGGTAAACGGTTTTTCGCATAGCACTGACTTACCGTGGTTCAGGCATAACAAGATATTGTCTTTATGGGCGCTGTTGGGCGTGGCGATATATACCACGTCAACATTAGGGTCGCGGACCAACGCCTCATAGCTGCCATAGTATTTCTGTGCGGGGTAGCGCTCGCCAAACAGCTCCGCACTTTGCAGAGAACGAGAGCCTACGGCATACAGCTCTGCACCTGCGAGTTGGCTCAACCCTTGTGCAAAGCTCTTGGCAATGGTGCCGGTGCCCATGATTGCCCATTTGATGGCTGCCATCTCTTTTCCTTAATCAATCCGCTATGTTTTTAAAATACTGGTTTTTAAATACCGTTTTTTAAAATACCATTTTGATTTTAGATGTGTAGCTTGAAAAGTAAAAAGTGTTAGCAGGCTAGCTTTTACCCTCTCTAAAAAAATGCATGAATCAGTTCCTTCATCAATCTGCCAGCAAGCCCTTCCCCCAGAGAATCTCTGAACATTGCCATTGCTACAACGCATCTTGCCCCAGCAGGGGTCATCGTTGATGCAGTGAAGTTCCCAACGCTGGCTACGCCACGGTATCCTCTTATTATTCTGTAGAACAGAACGATTTTCCCCGTATTGAGTGCTACCGCGGTGAATCCCCAAAATAGGGTAGAGAATTGCTACTGGCTAAGTCAATCTACGTTTTCTGACAAACCCAAACTGTTCAGGCATTTGGGACTCTGAAGTGCAAGTTAAGGTTCGCAAATTCAGGATTACATATCAGACCAACACGTTTCCTCAAATAGCTAGTGATTTTTTATCGCTTCGATAATGGCCGCGTGAGGGACATTAAGATAGTCATCAAGTTCATTATTTTGGGGATCAGGCGGCAAAAGTTTTTGCCAGCGAATAGTATTAAGGCCGGCTTGGCATAAAATATTATTTAACGTTTCCTCGGACCAATAACGAGCCTCAATATTAACGTTATAAGGAGGGAAGCAAAGATGTAGGTCAATAGGACTGCCATCTGAACGTGGCACTTTTTCTGTAAGGCGAAATCCATATTTTCGATAATATTCAGGATTCGGATTAAAATTTGGATGTATAGGTAAGGTTATCAAGCGGCCACCGGCTTTAAGTAGATTGGTCATCGTCTTAGCGAGTTCAAGAAGCGACTCTCTATCCGGGAGATAGGGTATAACATAGATGGCCAATACAATATCAAATTTATTATAGTGACTTTCATCTATTGCTGAAAGATACGTTATTCCTTTACCAGATTCTTCTTCTTTTTTTTTCGCAAAGTGTAACATGCCCTCTGAAATATCATACCCAAAAACTTTTTCGGCTCCTTTATCATGAAGCCAGCGAGTAATAATACCGGAACCACAGCCAAAATCCAGAATGGTCAATCCAGTGAGATCGCCCAGTAATACCTCCAACGTGGGAAGTTCGAGTTTACTGCGATAGGGTAGCAAGAATAAATTCTCATAAAGCTCAGCATATTCATCAAATGTTGTTACATCGAAATGTTGTGTTGCTAATGGTAAATCAGGGTTTGGTATTATTTTGTTTTTATTCTTCATGGCAATATTTCCTTCATAGATATTAATCTATTAACCCTATCACCAAAGCATTGGCATAGCGCTATGAAGACAGTGTGTGTATGGGTATTTAGTCAATAAAGAAAAGTAACACCAAAATTGCAACGATACTCTCTATGTATAGTTTTAGAAAAAAAATTAGCAAGTTTTTTTCTAAAAAATAGCTGTGGCGAATAGGACCTTCTATGTCCGTAGATTACTTGGTTGATGACGAAGTAACAAACGTAAGAAAGACATGAGAAATTAGAGGAAAGATTGATTAGCAGACTAGCTTTTGTCTATCGTTGTCGATCGTAAAAACGGACAAAAAAAATCCGGCGTCTGAGCGCCGGATTTCATGCCTGTGAACCTGAAAACTTATTTTTTCTTCGCTTTCGGGTTCGGCAGGTCGGTGATGCTGCCTTCGAACACTTCAGCCGCCAGGCCAACAGATTCGTGCAGCGTCGGGTGAGCGTGAATGGTCAGTGCGATATCTTCCGCATCACAGCCCATTTCGATCGCCAGACCGATTTCACCCAGCAGTTCACCGCCGTTGGTGCCGACAATCGCACCACCGATAACACGGTGAGTTTCTTTGTCGAAAATCAGTTTGGTCATGCCATCTGCACAGTCAGAAGCGATAGCACGGCCCGATGCCGCCCACGGGAAGGTGGCGGTTTCATAGCTGATGCCTTTCTCTTTCGCTTCTTTCTCTGTCAGGCCAACCCATGCCACTTCCGGTTCGGTGTAGGCAATGGACGGGATCACTTTCGGATCGAAGTAGTGTTTTTTGCCCGCGATAACTTCAGCGGCCACGTGACCTTCATGCACGCCTTTGTGCGCCAGCATCGGCTGACCGACGATATCGCCGATAGCGTAGATATGCGGCACGTTGGTGCGCAATTGTTTGTCAACGTGGATAAAGCCGCGTTCGTCAACTTCCACACCCGCTTTACCGGCGTCGAGGTTTTTACCGTTCGGCACGCGGCCGATAGCCACCAGCACCGCATCGTAACGCTGCGGTTCGGCAGGTGCTTTCTTGCCTTCCATCGAAACGTAGATACCGTCTTCTTTGGCTTCTACCGCCGTCACCTTGGTTTCCAGCATCAGGTTGAATTTTTTGCTGATGCGTTTGGTGAAGACTTTAACGATGTCTTTATCCGCAGCCGGGATCACCTGATCGAACATTTCAACCACGTCGATCTGAGAACCCAGCGCATGGTACACGGTGCCCATTTCCAGGCCGATAATACCGCCCCCCATGACCAGCAGACGTCCTGGAACGCTTTTCAGTTCCAGCGCATCGGTGGAATCCCACACGCGCGGGTCATCATGAGGAATAAACGGCAGCTGAATCGGACGAGAACCTGCAGCAATAATCGCGTTATCAAAGTTGATCACGGTTTTACCTTCAGCACCGTCAACTTCCAGCGTATTCGCACCGGTAAATTTGCCCAAGCCGTTGACCACTTTCACTTTACGGCCTTTCGCCATACCGGCCAAACCGCCCGTCAACTGGGTGATAACTTTCTCTTTCCACAGACGGATCTTGTCGATGTCGGTTTGCGGTTCGCCAAACACGATACCGTGCTCCGCCAGCGCTTTCGCTTCTTCGATAACTTTTGCTACGTGCAGCAACGCTTTAGAAGGGATACAGCCCACGTTCAGACATACACCACCCAGCGTGGAGTAGCGCTCTACCAGTACGGTTTCCAGCCCCAGGTCCGCGCAGCGGAACGCCGCAGAGTAACCCGCAGGGCCAGCACCCAGTACCACTACCTGAGCTTTAATTTCTGTACTCATCATGACCTCTTAATTGATTTCCGGCGGGTCTGTGACGTCATTATTATTGAGTCTTAACGCCCTCTTCCACCGGGACGTGTCTTTTGCCGCTGTAGTTTACAAAATCGTTAACAATTTTGAAACAACAAGCGACTCACGATGTGTCCTTAATCACTGACAGCTGTAGCAAATAACAGCTTATCAGAAAAAAGCCGACCGTAAGGCCGGCTTTTTCGATTACATCACCAAGCGGCGGATGTCAGACAAGGTGTTGTTGATGATGGTGATAAAGCGAGCACCATCAGCACCGTCAATGACACGGTGGTCGAAGGACAGAGAGATCGGCATCATCAGACGCGGCGTAAACTCTTTACCATTCCAGACCGGTTCCATCGCAGACTTGGACACACCCAGGATAGCCACTTCCGGCGCGTTGACGATCGGCGCGAAGTGCGTGGTGCCGAGGCCACCAATGCTGGAGATGGTGAAGCAACCACCCTGCATTTCGCCCGCAGTCAGCTTGCCATCACGGGCTTTCTTGGAGATAGCCATCAGCTCGCGAGACAGCTCGATGATGCCTTTCTTGTTCACGTCTTTAAACACCGGAACCACCAGACCATTCGGCGTATCAACGGCAACACCGATGTTGATGTATTTCTTCAGCGTCAGACGTTGAGCATCTTCAGACAGCGAACTGTTGAAACGCGGCATCTGCTCAAGCGCAGTCGCAACGGCTTTCATGATGAACACCACAGGGGTGATCTTCACGTCCAGTTTACGTTTTTCTGCTTCCACGTTCTGCTGTTTACGGAACGCTTCCAGATCGGTGATATCGGTTTTGTCGAAGTGCGTAACGTGCGGGATAACCACCCAGTTACGGCTCAGGTTGGCACCAGAGATCTTCTGGATGCGGCCCAGTTCAACTTCTTCTACTTCACCGAACTTGCTGAAGTCGATTTTCGGCCACGGCAACAGACCCGGCAGAGAACCACCGGTCGCAGCGCCCGCAGCAGGTGCGGATTCAGCGCGTTTCACCGCGTCTTTCACGTAAGCCTGGATGTCTTCGCGCAGGATACGGCCTTTACGGCCGCTGCCCTTCACTTTCGCCAGGTTTACGCCGAACTCACGCGCCAGACGGCGGATGACAGGCGTAGCGTGAACGTAAGCATCGTTTTCAGCGAATTCGCCTTTGGTGTCTGCCTTGGCAGCAGCCGGTGCCGGTGCATCGGCTTTCGCCGGTTGCGCTGCCGGAGCGGCTTCTTGTTTAGCGGCCGGAGCAGCAGGTGCCGCGCCTTCTACTTCAAACACCATGATCAGCGAGCCGGTTTTCACTTTATCGCCAGTGCTAACTTTGATCTCTTTCACGGTGCCCGCGAACGGTGCCGGAACTTCCATAGAAGCCTTGTCGCCTTCTACGGTGATCAGAGATTGTTCAGCGGCAATTTTGTCGCCGACTTTCACCATCACTTCAGTGACTTCAACTTCGTCGCCACCGATATCCGGTACGTTAACGTCTTTCGGACCCGACGCCGCAGCGGCAGGAGCAGCCACCGGAGCCGCTTGCTGGGCCGGAGCCGCCGCGCCAGCAGCGCCTGCGACTTCAAACACCATGATCAGCGAGCCAGTTTTCACTTTGTCGCCGGTGTTGATTTTGATCTCTTTCACCACGCCCGCGAACGGTGCCGGCACTTCCATGGAAGCCTTGTCACCTTCCACTGTGATCAGTGACTGCTCAGCGCTCACGCTGTCGCCCACTTTCACCATGATTTCGGTAACTTCAACTTCGTCGCCGCCGATATCCGGCACGGCCACTTCTTTCGCCGCGCTGGCTGCTGCCGCAGGGGCAGGCGCAGCGGCTTTGGTTTCCGCCGGAGCGGGTGCAGCAGCAGCCGCACCTTCAGCTTCGAAGACCATGATCAGTTTGCCCGTCGCCACTTTATCGCCGACAGCCACTTTGATCTCTTTCACCACGCCAGCCTGAGGAGAAGGCACTTCCATGGAGGCCTTATCGCCTTCCACGGTGATCAGCGACTGTTCTGCTTCTACTTTGTCGCCCACCTTCACCATCACTTCGGTGACTTCAACTTCATCTGCACCGATATCCGGTACGTTGATTTCGATAGTCATTACTCTTTCCCTCTTATGCTAAGCGCGGGTTAACTTTTTCAGGATCGATGTTGAATTTCTTGATGGCTTCAGCCACCACAGAAGCTTCAACTTCACCGCGTTTAGCCAATTCGCCCAGTGCGGCAACTACTACGTAGGAAGCGTCCACTTCGAAGTGGTGACGCAGGTTTTCACGGCTGTCAGAACGACCGAAGCCATCAGTACCCAGTACGCGGTAATCGCTGGCCGGAACGTAAGTACGTACTTGCTCGGCGAACAGTTTCATGTAGTCAGTGGACGCAACAGCCGGTGCATCGTTCATCACCTGAGCGATGTACGGTACGCGCGGTGCGTCGGTGGGGTGCAGCATGTTCCAGCGTTCACAGTCTTGACCATCGCGCGCCAGCTCCGTGAAGGAGGTTACGCTGTACACATCGGAACCGATGCCGTAGTCGTTGGCCAGAATCTGTGCCGCTTCACGCACGTGACGCAGAATAGAACCTGAGCCCAGCAACTGAACCTTGCCTTTCGCGCCCGCTACCGTTTCCAGTTTGTAGATACCCTTACGGATACCTTCTTCCGCGCCTTGCGGCATGGCTGGCATGTGGTAGTTTTCGTTCAGCGTGGTGATGTAATAGTAGACGTTTTCCTGCGCTTCACCGTACATGCGCTCCAGACCGTCATGCATGATCACAGCCACTTCGTAAGCGAAGGACGGATCGTAGGAAATGCAGTTCGGGATAGTCAGAGACTGAATGTGGCTGTGACCATCTTCGTGCTGCAAACCTTCGCCGTTCAGCGTGGTGCGACCAGAAGTACCGCCGACCAGGAAGCCGCGCGCCTGTTGGTCACCCGCTGCCCAGCACAGGTCGCCAATACGTTGGAACCCGAACATGGAGTAGTAGATGTAGAACGGGATCATCGGCAGGTTGTTGGTGCTGTAAGACGTTGCCGCTGCCAGCCAGGATGAGCCTGCACCCAGTTCGTTGATGCCTTCCTGCAAGATCTGACCTTTCAGGTCTTCTTTGTAGTACGCTACCTGCTCACGGTCCTGCGGGGTGTACTGCTGGCCGTTCGGGCTGTAGATACCGATCTGGCGGAACAGACCTTCCATACCGAAGGTACGCGCTTCGTCAGCGATGATCGGAACCAGACGATCTTTGATCGACTTGTTCTTCAGCATCACGTTCAGGGCACGCACAAAGGCGATGGTGGTAGAGATTTCTTTGGTTTGTTCTTCCAGCAGAGAGCTGAAGTCTTCCAGCGTCGGCAGTTCCAGTTTCTCGTCGAAGTTCGGCTGACGAGACGGCAGGTAACCACCGAGAGCCTGACGGCGCTCATGCAGGTATTTGTATTCATCAGAATCTTTGTCGAAAGTGATGAGCGGCAGTTTTTCGATGTCTGCATCCGCTACCGGCACATTGAAGCGGTCGCGGAAGTAACGCACGCCGTCCATGTTAACTTTCTTGACCTGGTGAGCGATGTTTTTGCCTTCTGCCGCATCACCCATACCATAACCTTTGATGGTGTGCGCCAGAATAACGGTCGGTTTGCCTTTGGTGTCTTGCGCTTTTTTCAGTGCAGCAAAGACTTTCTTCGGATCGTGGCCACCGCGGTTGAGAGCCCAGATCTGATCGTCGCTCCAGTCAGCAACCAACGCAGCCGTTTCCGGATATTTGCCAAAGAAGTGCTCACGCACATAGGCACCGTTTTTGGATTTGAACGTCTGATAGTCGCCGTCAACGGTTTCGTTCATCAGTTGGACCAGTTTACCGCTGGTGTCTTTACGCAGCAGTTCGTCCCAACGTTCGCCCCACATGACTTTGATCACTTGCCAGCCAGCACCACCGAAGATGCCTTCCAGCTCGTTGATGATCTTGCCATTACCGGTAACCGGTCCGTCCAGACGTTGCAGGTTACAGTTGATAACGAAGACCAGGTTGTCCAGTTTCTCACGGGTTGCGATGGTGATAGCACCCTTGGATTCCGGCTCATCCATTTCACCGTCGCCCAGGAAGGCATAAACGGTTTGTTTGGAGGTATCTTTAAGACCACGGTTGCCGAGATACTTCAGGAACTTGGCCTGATAAATGGCACCGATCGGGCCCAGACCCATGGAGACAGTCGGGAACTGCCAGAAGGTCGGCATCAATTTCGGGTGCGGGTAAGAGGAGAGCCCCTGCCCGTGTACTTCCTGACGGAAGTTGTTCATCTGCTCTTCAGTCAGACGCCCTTCCAGGAAGGCACGCGCGTAGATACCCGGAGAGATATGGCCCTGGAAATACACCAGATCGCCGCCATCCTGTGCACTGCGTGCACGGAAGAAATGGTTAAAGCACACTTCGTAGAACGTCGCGGAAGACTGGTAGGACGCCATGTGGCCCCCAAGATCCAGATCCTTCTTGGATGCGCGCAGCACGGTCATAATGGCGTTCCAACGAATAGCGGAACGAATGCGGCGCTCAAGGTCCAGGTTACCCGGATAGGCGGGTTCGTCTTCCACAGCAATGGTGTTTACGTAGTTGCTAACGGCACTGCCTGCCCCTACGTTTACGCCACCCTTGCGCGCTTCTGACAATACCTGATCGATCAGGTACTGCGCACGTTCAACACCCTCTTCACGGATAACCGATTCGATCGCCTGTAGCCAGTCGCGAGTTTCGATCGGATCCACGTCATTATTCAAACGTTCTGACATGGTGTATTCCTTATCTGTTTCTAATCAGTTAATTTTCTGGAGCCTGTCTTGCTATGCTCTGGCACCGTTGTCAAAGCCCAGACGGTGTTCAAAACACAGTAAGACAGGTCCAATCTCGTCATTTACGCGTTCAACGCCCCAATTAGAGCGCTCAATCCTTGCGTTGCTGGAGCCGACGTAGCGAACGCTCTCTTCGGCTATGTTCCCGGTTAAGATCCAGCAGTACTTCCTCAATAAACGCCAGATGACGATGCGACGCTTCGCGTGCCTTTTCAGGTTCGCGAGCGACAATCGCCTCAAAAATTCCGGCGCGATGACTGCTTACCTGAGCCAGAACTTCCCGGCTCAGATATAACAATTCAAAATTCTGTCGCACGTTCTGTTCCAGTAACGGTCCCATACAGCGTAGCAAATGTAGCAAAACCACATTGTGCGTTGCTTCTGTGACAGCCACTTGATAATGCATAACCGCTTCTGACTCCGCGACCAGATCGCCCGAGGCACGCGCCTGCTCAATCTGGGTATGGCACTCACGGATACGCTGGAAATCTTCTTCTGTCCCACGCAACGCCGCGTAGTAGGCAGCAATACCTTCCAGCGCATGACGGGTTTCCAGCAGATCAAATTGAGATTCAGGATGGGTGCTCAGCAGTTCCGACAACGGATCGCTCACGCTTTGCCACAGGTTGTTCTGGACAAAGGTTCCCCCACCCTGACGACGCAGCAGCAGGCCTTTTGCCTCCAGACGTTGGATGGCTTCTCGCAAAGAAGGACGGGAGACATCAAACTGTTTCGCCAGTTCGCGCTCCGGGGGGAGTTTCTCGCCGGGGCGCAAGGTTCCTTCGAGGATCAAAAACTCCAGCTGTTGTTCAATCACATCTGACAGTTTGGGCTGACGGATCTTGCTATAGGCCATGGTAAGTGTTTCTCTGCGAAGTGCGCGGAGTCAATTGGTAATACCAATTTCAAAAACGTGACGCTAAAGTAACAAAGTATTCACCTTCTGTCCATACGGACGTTGCGCTAAATCATGTTCTCCACCAGATTTTAACAATTGCACGATCCGATTAGGTCAAAACCCTATACTCACTAGGAAGTAGCGGCTTCAACCCTATAAATGTTTTAACTTTTATGAAACGAAAA
>NZ_JAGFPF010000710.1:0-1011 GCF_025962695.1 Candidatus Symbiopectobacterium sp. NZEC135
TACAAAGATGATGAAGATTGCCAGGGTGGCATATGGGGTTTCGTTGATATCGATACCACTAAATATGAAGGTAAAGCAATAAAGTTGAACATTACTTTGCCGCAAAATCTTTTAAAACGCATTGATGATTATGTTAGCAGTAACGGTGAGTTTTCCAGCCGCAGCGGATTTATCGCTGAGTTGGCCCGACGTGAATTATTGAAGCATTCTTAAAATAACATTCCCTTACTCGAATCATTAAAGCCCACAATGTGGGCTTTTTTTTATCATTCATAATGCAGCCCCTCCAGCTTTTAGTACCACTGTCAGTGGCGACTTTACGTGTCTGTCAGGGAGGGGATTACGAGAGTAGTTACCTGCGCAACAAGTGGTCGTTGGGCTGCGCGAGGCGTTCGTGCATACAGCCCAACGTAGAGCGAACCACCTAACCAGACCCTGGCAGCCTGACGTTTAGCGTGAATTCGCCAGCGCGGTGGTACGTTTCACGGCCGCCAGTACGCTGCGTTGCAGCCCGGCAGCAAAATCGCTGTTATTCAGTTCATACAAGCCGTGCATGCCGACGCCTGCGGGCGAATTGTTGATATCCAGCAGTTGGCGTGGGTGTTTTCCGCTTAAACGTAGCATTTCTACTGCGCCCAGCAGATTTTCCTGCACCACCTTGGTTGCCAGCGGGCGCGGCAACCCTGCCAGCACACCGGCATCGGTCAGCGATTCGATAAAGTAGTAAATATAGTTCGGTCCCGCCACGCCAAAGCCGGTGAAGACATCGATCAGACGCTCCTCCAGATACAGCACTTTGCCGAATGCGGTGAAGAACCCATCAAGCTTTTCAGCCTGCGCATGTTGATTGAGCGTCACGCCGCTATAGCCATAGCCGGTGTCGGTCAGAGTATTCGGAATCACGCGGGCGATGGCGCGCGTTTCACCCAACAGTGCCGTCAACTGCGCCAGCGTAACCCCGGCCACAATGGAGATAACCGTGCTGTGCGCTGAGGCAAGCTGGTTAATGCG
>NZ_JAGFPF010000711.1:0-1011 GCF_025962695.1 Candidatus Symbiopectobacterium sp. NZEC135
AGAGCGCCTAGAAACTGACTCGACGGATCTCGCGCAGCGCGTGCGTGTGCTTGAGCAAGACGTGGCCGAATTGAAACAGCAATTGGCGCACTTGCTGTCGCAACAATCCTGAGTAATGCCCGAGAGAATGGTTCCCTTAGTGAAGGTGACACAATGAATACAGCGAAAACGGACGCACAGCCGATCCGTATCGGCATGGTTGGGCTCGGTTCGATTGCGCAAAAGGCCTATCTGCCGGTGCTGAGCCAGGAAACACGCTGGAGATTTGCCGGCGTCTTTTCCCCGGATCAGCAAAAAATGCGCACGCTGTGCCAGCAATATCGCCTGTCAGGTTATTCGTCACTGGAAGCGTTGGCGAATGCGTGCGACGCCGTGATGGTACACAGCAGCACCGCCAGCCACTACGAGGTAATCAGCGCGTTATTGCGCCTTGGCGTGCACGTGTATGTCGACAAGCCGTTGGCGGAAACGCTGCCGCAGGCCGAGGCGCTGTTAGCGTTAGCCGAGCGTCAGGGAAAAACGATGAGGGTCGGATTTAACCGCGGTTTCGCCCCCGGTTATCAATCGCTGAAATCAACGTTACCGCATCCGGATTCTGTGCGGGTGGAGAAACACCGCGCGGATAACGTGGGTCCGCAACCGGCACGTTTCACCCTGTTGGATGATTACCTGCACGTGGTTGATACGGCTCTGTGGCTGGCGGGCAAGGGCGCGGTGTTACAAGGCGGCGTCATTCGCAATAATACGGCAGGGCAGCTTGTTTTTGCTGAACATCTGTTTGCTTCAGCAACCTGTCAGATTGTCACCAGCATGCATCGGTGCGCGGGCAGCCAGCGTGAGTCGGTGCAGATGATCGGGCAGGGGGCTATTCACCATGTCGATAATCTTAGCGATTGCTGGCAGGAGAGCGGTGGGATTGTCACGCGACACCCCGCACCGTCCTGGCAAAGTATTTTGGAACAGCGCGGTTTTGTGGGGGCGATTCACCATTTTGTTGTCTCACTGGAGCAA
>NZ_JAGFPF010000712.1:0-1009 GCF_025962695.1 Candidatus Symbiopectobacterium sp. NZEC135
AATTTGGCACCGGGCGCGACGCTGCTGTCTGAGTCGCGAATCAGTACATTAATGTGCTGTGCCGACTGGCTACTCTGCGCTGCCAGAGTACCAACCTCACGGGCAACCACCGCGAAACCGCGTCCCAGTTCACCCGCTCTCGCGGCCTCAATGGCGGCATTCAATGAAAGAATGTGCGTTTGAAACGCCACGTTTTCAATCATCCCGATAGCATCCGTCATCTCTTTGGTGCGTCCGGTGATATCGGACATCGCAGCATGCACGTCATTCATCATCAATTCACCGTGAGCCGCCATGGAGCTGGTATTCAAGGCATGCTGGCTGGCCTGCTCGGTATGCTGGGTGTGCTGCGCCAGTTGTGCATTCAACTGAAGAATGTTGTCCGTGGTCGCTTTAAGCTCATTGGCTTGCAGGCGCGCCTGTGAAAACAGCGCCTGATTATCCACCGCGACGCGGTCAACGTGCTGCGTCATGCCGTCAATGCCGTGGCGCACTTGGCTAACAAGATTGGTTAACCCGGATTGCATTTGTGCCATGCTGCGATTTAACACAGCGATTTCGCGGGTGCAGCCGCTGTTCTCATCAAGTTGCTGGGAGAGATCTCCCGACGCAATGCGTCCAAGGTGATGAATAATGCGGTTGAGGGGGCGAATGATGATCCGGTTTACGGTGGCCCACACGCACAGCGAGACGGCCAGCAGCAGCCCGAGAACCACCATGAAGATGGTGTGAGTGCGGTCGAGGGAAATCAGAAATTGTTCGCCGTGCTGCTTTTGGCGTGAGGCATTATTCGCCAGATAGTGGCCGTATTTCTGCGTGAAATCATTTTGGTAAGCCTGAATCGGCACCATAAAAAAGATATCGATCTGATTGCTCTGTTTGATCCCGTCAGCCAGTTCGACCAACCCTTGATACAATTGTTGGTAGCTACGCAGTAACGCCTGACTGTCACTGTCATTGTCGTCAGGTTTTTCGATCTGTTGATAATAGTCCTGAGCCTGTTTGAGTG
>NZ_JAGFPF010000713.1:0-1009 GCF_025962695.1 Candidatus Symbiopectobacterium sp. NZEC135
GACTTTTTACAAGGCGACACCAATGTAGAGACGGGTTTTTGTTGGCCTTACCACGTCCGCCCACCATTTTACCAGTGTGTCATAACGGACGATTTCTCGTGAAAAAGGCCAGTAGATTTGCGGGATGATATAGTCAATCAAGCCGCGTTCCACCCACAACCGGGTATCCGCATAAGCGATATCGTAGGTTGCACCGCCACGCGTATCCGAGCCGCGTGCGTCATTCTCCGCGTTGCGCCACACACCCGCCGGACTGATGCCAAACTCAACCTGCGGCTTGACCGCTTTGATCGCCATCGATATTTGCTCAATCAATAGCAAGGTGTTATTGCGCCGCCAGTCCCCTTTGGTGGCAAACCCCTGTCCATATTGCCGATAGGTGGCATCGTCTTGCAAACGAGAAGCAGGCGTTTCGTAGTAGAAATAATCATCAAAATGGATGCCATCCACGGCGTAGTTGTTGATCAGTTCCACCACCACATTGGTGATCCACTGACGCACCTCTGGGATACCGGGATCCAACACGAACCGATCGCTCGCCGTGCGTATCCACTCAGGGTGTAGCGCATACACGCTGGAGGGTGAAGCGCTAAGGGTATGCCGCAGCGCGGCCACCGTTTTTGGCTGGGTATTGCTGGTCACACGGTAGGGATTGAGCCAGGCGTGAATACGCAATCCACGCTTATGCCCTTCAGCCAACATAAAAGCCAAGGGATCGAAACCGGGATCTTTGCCCACCACACCGGTTAATACGTCAGACCACGGCAGTAACGCCGAGCGGTATAGCGCCGTGCCATCCGGTTTTACCTGAAAAAAGACCGTGTTAACGCCCAGACTCACCAGATTGTCTAGTTTGTCAATCAGCGCCTGTTTTTGTAACGCAATACGGCGCGCATCAGACGGTTCATCACTTGACGCTGGCGTCGGCCAGTCAAGGCCAGAAAGCGTGGGCAGCCAAACGCCCTTGACGTTCTCCGGCACAGCCGGAGAAACGCGGACGGGAGCCTCA
>NZ_JAGFPF010000714.1:0-1008 GCF_025962695.1 Candidatus Symbiopectobacterium sp. NZEC135
GAATCCGTGACCGCAGATTTCATCTTTTGTATCATAACCCATCAAGCGCAGCGCCTTGTTGACCGTGTTTTCGCACATGGGTTTATACGGATTATGGTCACCGGGGAATATCAGTTCCTGATGCCCGGATATATCCCGTATCTGTTTCAGAATAGCGATGGACTGACGGGAGAGGGGAACGATATGCGGTGTGCGCATTTTCGCGCCACGCCCGGAATAACGCACTCCGGGGATAGCCTCACGGGTTGCTGGAATGGTCCAGATTTTGTTTTTGAAATCGATCTCAGACCAACGGGCAAAGCGCAACTCGCTGGAACGGATGAACAGGTGCAGAGTAAGTGATACTGCCAAACGGGTTAATTCTCGCCCTTGCTTATAGTCCTCAATGCGAGTCAACAGTTCCGGTAGTTTCTCCAGCGGAAGGGCAGGGTAGTGACGTTGAACGGGAGGAGCGATGATACCGTGCAGATTGGCTGCTGGATTGTGTTCTATCAACTCTTGATGCACGGCATGACGCATGATGTTGCACATATGCTGCCGGGTACGCGCCGCCACTTCCAGCAGACCTTTTTTCTCAATCCCTTTCAGCAGCTCGATGAAGTGGCGAGTTTTCAGTTCTGTGACTGTCAGGTGTCCAATGATCGGGAAGATATGGTTATTCATGCTGGCAAGCAGGCGGGTGGCATGGTTTTCTGACCATGAGCGGTTGCTTTTATGCCACTCTAGTGCCACATGCTTGAATGTTTTATCTGGTGAGGAAGTGGCTCGTTCAGCAGAGCGCTGTTGTGCGGGGTTGATATTCTGCGCCAGCAATTTACGGATACCATCACGTTGCTGACGAGCGTCGGCCAAAGACACGTCAGGGTAGGCACCTAAGCCGAGGCGTGATTCTTTTCTATTGATGCGATATTTGAGATACCAGAGACGTGAACCGCCTGGATTAACTAAAAGGTACAGACCGTGAGAATCGGAAACTTTGAAGGGTTTTGCTGAAGGTTTTAAGTTGCG
>NZ_JAGFPF010000715.1:0-1007 GCF_025962695.1 Candidatus Symbiopectobacterium sp. NZEC135
TGCCCGCTCGGCGCGTCAGCTGGCACTTGCTACGCTGCAAGCCGCTAAACAGAAATTGAGCCAATTCGAAAGCGGTAACCGCCCGCAGGAAATTACCACCGCCGAGGCTGCACTGGCGCAAGCACAAGCGGCACAGGCACAGGCCATTCTCGATCTGAGCGATACCACGCTAACAGCCCCTTCTGATGGCGTGATCCTCACACGCGCCGTAGAAGCAGGCAGCATGCTAAGCGCGGGCGGCACCGTATTCACCCTCTCGTTAACCCGCCCGGTATGGATTCGCGCCTACATTGACGAGCCGCAGCTCGGGCAAGCGAAACCGGGACGAGACGTGCTGATTTACACGGACAGTCGCCCAGACCGCCCCTACCACGGCACGGTCGGATTTGTATCACCGAGCGCAGAATTCACCCCGAAAAGCGTAGAAACACAAGCGTTACGCACCGATCTGGTTTACCGGTTGCGTATTATCGTGAGCGATCCGGACGACCTGCTGCGCCAGGGTATGCCGGTAACGTTGCGCTTCGCCGCTGACAACGTAACGCCATGAACAGCCCCTTGCCGAGCATTACGCTGGATGGGGTAGAGAAAACCTTCCCTGACAGCACCACGCCCGCGCTGAAACCGCTGACGGCCACGCTTGATGCCGGTGCGGTTATCGGCCTGGTGGGGCCGGACGGCGCGGGTAAAACGACGTTGATTCGCATGCTGGCCGGTTTGTTAACGCCGAGCAGCGGGACCCTGCGCGTAATGGGGCTCGATCCAGTACAGGATGACCGGCAACTGCACGCCATCCTCGGTTATATGCCGCAAAAGTTCGGGCTGTATGAAGACCTGAGCGTGATGGAAAACCTGACGCTTTACGCCGACCTGCGCGGCATTATCGGCACACAGCGGCAGGACACCTTTGAACGATTGCTGACTTTTACCGACCTCACGCGCTTTACCACGCGTCTGGCCGGAAAGCTTTCTGGCGGCATGAAGCAAAAGCTGGGGCTGGCCTGTAC
>NZ_JAGFPF010000717.1:0-1005 GCF_025962695.1 Candidatus Symbiopectobacterium sp. NZEC135
CATGGCAATCGCAATGGCGCGTCCCTTCTGGTGGTCCGGTACCATACGTGCGGCGTAACCGGCCAGCAATGCCCACAAGAGCCCGGCGGACACGCCCGCCAGAAAGCGTGCCACCATCGTCAGGGGATAGCTGCCGGAAAATGTCGTGACGGTATTGGCAATCGCGAAGCCTGCAAGCGCCGACAACAGTAATGGACGCCGCCGCATACCTTGCGTGGCCGCCGTCAGAGGGATAGCGGCAACCAGAGAACCGATGGCATAGAAGGTGACGGTCTGGCCCACCCAGGCTTCGGACACCGCAAGGCCTTGTGCCATTTGTGGTAATAGCCCCGCAGGCAGGGCTTCGGTCAGAATAGTGATGAACGCTGCCGTGGCCAACGCCAACAGTGAGGCCAGCGGTAAGCGCTCAGGTTTGCGGGGTGTCATTGTGCTTCCCCCAGCGCCCCGTACACCGCATCACGCAGATCGGCCACGAAACGGCCCGACATGCCTTCGTACAGCGTATTGGTAAATGCCACAACGCTCAGACCCCGCGCACGATCGACAAACCAGGCATGGCCGTAAGCGCCCCCCCAACGCCAGGTTCCCGGTGATTCTGGCGAATCCGCCAACCGGGGATCGCGTAACACCGAAAACCCCAGGCCAAAGCCGAACCCCGGCGCATTGGGCAGCTCCAGTCCGTGGGTTTGGTCGCGCCCCATCTCCTCAATCAGGGCATCGGGCAATAGCGCACCGCCGCCCTGACGCAGGGCTTCGAGCAGGTAAAGGAGATCTCTGGCGGTGCCGGCCATGCCTGCGCCGCCTGAAGGGAAGGCTTCAACATCGAAGATGCGCGCCGGGCTATAGGTAATACCGACAGCGCCCTCAAAGGAAGAAACGGTTTCGCCTTCAGCCAACCGATGGGGCTGTGTGGTATCACTCACATAGGCCGTCGCCACGCGTTGCGCATTGTCCACGACGAAGCCGGTATCCACCATGCCCAGCGGGCCGGTCACGAGTTCACAT
>NZ_JAGFPF010000716.1:0-1005 GCF_025962695.1 Candidatus Symbiopectobacterium sp. NZEC135
GGTACGGATCCAGTTCGGGGCATCGTAGGGTTGGCGCGGTGCCAGTTGCTCAACGCGATCGACGCTGACATTCTGCCCTCGGAACAAGATGTTACCCTGTGCGATCCCTTTGACGGCGGTAATCAGGTCATTGTCATCGCGGCCCTGAACCAGCAGCAGCTTAACGTAAGGGTTCTGCGGATGACTGATGACTTCAACCGTCGGGCCATTGACCAGCGGGTAATCGCGCAGGAAATCCGGGCGCTGCGCATTGGTGGCGAACACCACCGCGTGGCTGTCGGGCAGTTGATTGAACAGTGCCGGGAAGGATTGACCACGCCACTGAGCGCGGGCACCGAACCAGGAGGCGAGGATCGCGGCAGCCTGCTGCTGTCCCAGGTCGGGCTGCTGATTAAACACCATGGGCAGCGTAAGCGGCCGGTTGTCGCGGGCATCAAAGAACGGAATGGGGAATGCCGCCAGATCGTTTTTTAGCGGCAGCTTTTGCATCTGCAAGTTGAGCGAGCTGGCCTGGCTGATATTCAGCCACAGGCTACTGCTCGATGGGTCTTGGCATAAACTCTTGTAATGCCCTACAAATTCCAGCCGCACGCGGTTAAAGTCGGTGATATAACGCGGATCCAACGGCAGGGTTGCCCGCGTTGGCTGGCCCACTTGCTCTTTGGTGATGGCAACGACGCCCATCAACACCTCATTGAGATAGACCTTGAGATGCGATTCGACCGGCGTCAATGTCGGTGAGGGGGTAAATTCCAGCTGGAGCGACGCTTGCGTCACCACTTCATCATGACGCACGCCAAACTGGATATAGCCGACAGGGGAGGTTCCCTTCAGCGCGAAACTGCCCGGCGCAGGTGCCAGTTGCTTAAACCCCAACTGCTGACTGGCAACGGGGGTGGCCGCAGCACTGTCGGCCTGCATGAGCGGTGGGGCTGCGGTTTCAGCCTGAGACAACGGCACCATGCCCAGAGCCAGAGCGGTAAACCAGGTTATTTTTTTTGTCAT
>NZ_JAGFPF010000718.1:0-1004 GCF_025962695.1 Candidatus Symbiopectobacterium sp. NZEC135
GATCGGATAAGATGCTTTGTTGAGGCGAGCTGCGTGTTGGATTCGCAGTATGCGCGTTTGGTAACGCGCGCCGCAGTGGTTGCGACAACCGTGGCGCTGTTGTTATTTATCATTAAAGTCTTCGCCTGGTGGTACACCGGCTCGGTCAGTTTACTGGCCTCGTTGGTGGATTCACTGGTGGATATCAGCGCGTCGCTGGTGAACCTGCTGGCCGTACGTTATGCCCTTCAACCCGCGGACGATGAGCATGCTTTCGGTCATGGCAAAGCAGAGTCTCTGGCCGCGATTGCGCAGAGCATGTTCATTGCCGGTTCCGCGTTGTTCCTGATTCTAACCGGGTTCCAACGGCTGAGTGCGCCGCAACCGCTGTACGCCCCAGAGGTGGGGATTGTCATCACGGTGATTGCTCTGGTGTCAACGCTGCTGCTGGTGGCTTTTCAACGTTGGGTAGTACGCAAGACGCAGAGTCAGGCGATACGCGCCGATTCGTTGCACTACCAGTCCGATGTATTTATGAACGGTGCCATTCTGGTGGCGCTGGTCTTAAGCTGGCGCGGCATCACCTACGCCGATGCCCTGTTTGCGTTGGGGATCGGGGTTTATATTCTCTACAGCGCGCTGCGCATCGGCTATGACGCGGTGCAATCGTTGCTGGATCGCGCGTTGCCAGAAGAGGAGCAGCAGGCCATTGTTGCGCTGATTCGCGGCTGGCCGGGCATTCATGGCGCACATCAACTGCGCACCCGCCGATCAGGGCCGACCCGTTTTATTCAACTGCATCTGGAGATGGATGACACGCTGCCGCTGGTTCGCGCACATGAGGTTGCGGACGCTCTGGAACGGGCGCTGCGTGAGCGCTTTCCCGGTGCCGATATTTTGATTCATCAAGACCCTTCCTCGGCCGTGCCTGAAGAACAGCGCGGACGGATTGAGGTGTGATCCAGCCTGTATTTGTTTGAGAAATGTGATAGAAAATGGATTGTGCGGCATTATTTTGCCTGACC
>NZ_JAGFPF010000719.1:0-1003 GCF_025962695.1 Candidatus Symbiopectobacterium sp. NZEC135
ACATATTCTTTATGTGGTCTATCGTCATTCAGAACAAAAATCAAGCACACATACCTTAAAAATGAATCGTCGTCTCATAAAGTCAAATGTGTGGTTATTTATTTCCTTTTATGTCTAACCTTTGTTGGGAATTAATAAAATTCCCGCCATGTTGTTTATTACAAACCTTTCACATTACGCTCACTGAGCTGCTTCATTTCACTCACTCGAAAACCACACATCGCCTATTTTATTCATTTTTCTCTTCAGTGAAAATCACAGGTAGAGGTAAATCACAATTTTCATCCTTTGGTGAAAATGACGAAAAAAAGTTCGCAATTTACCAAGAATCTACCCGTGCACACTTTCACAATGAACGCATTAAAACGGGTTGGTAAATAACCTCACCGTGCAATTAGAACAGTACTGAATAGGGTTTTTATGCATCTATTAACGACCACCGTTGGCGAATGCTTAAATAAAGCAGCGATGCGCAATCCATCCGGTGTGGCATTGATTACCTCTCAGAGCGGAGCGTCGCTTACCTGGCAGCAATTAAATGATGAGGTGCATCAGGTTGCTCGCGGATTATTGGTTTCCGGGTTAAAAAAAGGTGACCGTCTGGGACTTTGGTCTGCAAACAGCGTTGAATGGATCATCTGTTTTTTAGCTGCCGCTAACATCGGTGTGGTGGTCATTGGTCTTAATTTTCAGTTTCAGAAAAGGGAAATTCTCAATTTAATCCGCTTAACCCAGATTGATGCGTTGTGTTTCTCCGACGGTTTTCGGGATAACGACTTCGCTGCCGTGGTTGCTGAGTTGGTGCAAGAGACATCACTATCGCATTTGCGCTTAACCATCGCCCTGGAAAACAAGACGCTTCCTGGTGCATTGTCACTCAACGAAATAAAAGCGCTCGGTACGGCATTGCCATCGGGGGATTATCAACAGGCGCAGACGCAAGTGCAAAGCAGCGATCTGCTGACATTACAGCTCACTTCCGGCAGTACTGCGGCACCCAAGC
>NZ_JAGFPF010000071.1:0-19850 GCF_025962695.1 Candidatus Symbiopectobacterium sp. NZEC135
AGCCTGCGCACCAGCCTACATTTTGCTATGATGGAAGCAAAAAATAATGTGTTGATGATCTCGGGTGCTAGTCCCTCGATTGGTAAGACGTTTATCAGTGCTAACCTGGGAGCGGTAATTTCACAAGCAGGTCAGAGAGTGTTAATTATTGACTGTGATATGCGTAAAGGTTATGCCCATGAATTGATGGGAGCGCAAAGTAATAATGGCCTTTCTGATATCCTGTCAGGACAGATACAAGTAACAGATGCGGTGCGTAAAACACATGTGGATGGCATGGATTTTATCCCTAGAGGACAAGTACCTCCGAATCCATCAGAACTGTTAATGCATAGTCGCTTTGCGGAGTTTATAAAGTGGGCCGTCGAAAATTACGATTTGGTGCTGTTGGACACTCCTCCAATTCTGGCAGTAACGGATGCGGCAATTATTAGCCGCCATGCGGGTACTTCACTGCTTGTCGCTCGTTTTGAGATGAATACAGTAAAAGAAATTGAAGTAAGTATTCGGCGTTTTGAGCAGAATGGGGCAGAAATTAAGGGCGTAATTCTTAATGCAATAGTTAAACGTGCAGCTGGGTATTACGGATATAACAATTATCATTATTATACTTATGATTATAAGCATGATAAGTAGATTTTTTGAAACATGACATTTTCTTTTTATCAAAAATATTGTTGATTAAATTCTATTTCATTTAAATATTTTTGTTAATGGTCTGTAGGTGAACGGTTTTGAAATGTATTATTGATTTTTATACGTCATAGGTAAGGTTTTTAGCATGGCTTTTGAAAACAAAGTTGCTTTTATAGGTGCTTCAGGATTCGTTGGTACTCGTCTTATTGATATCTCTTTTTCTGATTTTGAAATTAAAAATATTGATAAGGAAATGAGCCATTTTTATCCTGACATTACACAAATCTGTGATGTTAGAGATTTAAATAACTTGATCAAGGTTTTGGCCGATGTGACTATAGTTGTATTACTGGCTGCAGAACATCGAGATGATGTTAGTCCTTCATCACTTTATTATGATGTGAATGTGGAGGGGACAAAAAATGTATTGGTTGCTATGAATGAAAATAATATAAATAATATTATCTTCACAAGTTCGGTTGCAGTATATGGATTAAATAAAGAAAATCCTAATGAAATGTATCCCCACGACCCATTTAATCATTATGGGAAAAGTAAGTGGCAAGCAGAGGAAGTCTTACGTCAGTGGTTTAGTGAAAAACCGGGGCGTTCTTTAACTATTATTAGACCTACAGTGATTTTTGGTGAACGTAATAGAGGGAATGTATATAATTTGTTAAGCCAGATAGCTAGTGGCCGATTTCTCATGGTTGGTTCTGGAAATAATTATAAGTCTATGGCCTACGTCGGGAATATAGTAGAATTTATCAAATTTAAACTGAAAAATATTAAGCAGGAGTATCAGGTCTATAATTATGCCGATAAACCAGATTTAAATATGAACGAGCTTGTTGAAGAAGTCGGAGTATGTCTTCAAAAAAAAATCCCATCAGTGCATATACCCTATTTTTTGGGTATGTTCGGTGGGTATGCATTTGATCTAATTAAAAGTATTACAGGTAAAAAGTATGCAGTTAGCTCCGTTCGTGTTAAAAAATTCTGTGCGACCACTCAATTTGATTCAACAAAAATTAAAGAAACTGAATTTGTCCCACCATATTCATTAGTCGAAGGGTTAAGAAAAACTTTAACTTATGAGTTTGTTGAAAATAGAAATAATGATGGAGTGACTTTTCTCTCCGAGTAATTTAGATAACTAATTATTGATGATATGCTATATATAAATTTTGTATTTCCACCTTATGAAAACTTACCTGAAATAGAGCAATATTTATCATATTTTAATAAGCTAGGAGTTGTATGCTGTAAGAATAAAGGGGAAATTAATGGCTCAAGTGTTAGCGATGTTTATTTTGAATGGCATGTTATGGGGACGCATTTTTTTTATGAGCCGAGATTTAAATGCAAAACTAATATTTTTCAAAAAATATTGATTCATGAGTTCGCATCATTATCTACAGGGCGAAGTTTGTTTGAAAAGAAGGTAAAGAATTTTATTAAAAAATTTTTTTCGAGAAGAGCTGATCATTATATTTTTTTAAATGAAAATATCCGAAATTATTTTAAATTAAAAAACAATGCAAGTGATTTAAGAGATATGGGGGTTGCTGATTATTTTTTAGATATACCAGAAAGCATTACTGAACATTTTGAGTATGAATATGTTTATGTCGGTAGTATGGCTAAGGAAAGGAAGTTGGAAATCTTCCTTGATATATATTTAGAAAAAAAACAGAAAATATTATTGGTTGGTCAAGCAAGTACATATTTATTAAAGAAGTACGGTAATCATAAATGTATTACATTCACAGGGAAAGTTCCGCAGGAAAAAATACCAGAATATATTTCGATAAGTAAATACTGTGTAAACTATGTTCCTAACGAGTTTCCTTATAATATTCAAACGTCAACTAAGTTGATTGAATATCTATCTATGGGGAAAGATGTTATAAGTAATCGATATGATTGGGTTGAATCATTTTTAGCAAGCAAGGGTTTTGACTACTCATTGATAAAGGATGAGTTTATTCTGATCAAGGCTAATGATTCTTTTAAAGCAAATTCATGGGAAGAAATAATTAGTAGCTTGTCGATAACCAAGTTAATTAAGTCAAAATTATAATGTTCATAAAAAACACACTATTACTTAGTATTGAAAGAATATCGCGTGCGGGAATTGCATTTTTAATTTCTTTCATGCTTACTAAATACTATGGAATAGATATATACGGCATGTATGCATATTATATTGCTATGCTAAATATAATATGTGTTTCATTTTCTTTGGGGCTAGATGATTATTTCATAAAGGAAGTTGCTGAAGGAAAAAAAATACCATATTTTTTCTTCTTTATTAGAATATTACTGCTATTTTTATCGTTTATGACAATGTCCGTTTTTTTATATTTGAAAGAGCCCCCTGATGACTTTTTTGTTATTGTGTTGATGACATTAACATATATCTGGAATTTATTTTATCTCCTTTTAGCTATTGAAAATATTAAAAACAAAGCTTGGGTTGTTTTTAATATTATCTTAATAAGCGCCTTTTCTTTTATAATTAAATATGTATTCATTGAATATGGGATTTTAGTATTCATTATTATTTCATTTCTAGAGGGTGTTTTTTTAAATATATATTTATATCTTTCGGTTAAAAGTTTCTTTTCCTTTACCGAACATAAAACGTGGTTTGACTTCTATAATGTTTTAAAAAAATCGATACCTGTAGGGCTTGCTGCACTGTCAATAATTTTATTTTATAGAGTTGATCAATTAATTATAGAATTTTATCTTGGGAATATTCAACTTGGTATCTATGCCCTCGCATCAAGTATTTTATTAGCTCTTGGCTATCTTCAATCATCTTTTGTCACTTCTATGTATGGAAAACTAGGCAAAGCTAACAAAAACGATGATTTGTTGATGAAAGAGTTAAGATTTGCTTACAGTGGTGCGATTATCGTTGGCATAATTTGTTGTATCTGCTACTTATTTCCTGGGCGTTATTTATTACAAAAAATCATACCTGAACATAGTCATAATATTATTGAGTTATTAAATATTGGTGTTTTTTCCATATTCTTTTCTGGTTTTGGTGCAATTAATGCACAGTATTTGTTTTTGAGAGGAATGGTTGGAGCAAGACTTTTAAGAACAGTGTTTGCTGTAATCTTTAATGTTTGTTGGAATTTAATTTTAATTCCTTTTTATGGAACAAAATCAGCTATATGGGGCTTTTTGATAACGCAAGTTTTCATGGGGGTTGTTTTCAATATAGTAGATAAAAACACAAGAATGTTAATAAAGTGTCAGTTTTATTCTATTTTTATCTGGAAAAAATAATGAATTTTAAAATTATCATTTCTTGGTTTTTGACAATAATAGTAATTCCTATATGTATTGTTATTATACTTCTTTGGAAGTTTAATATTATAAAATACAAAACATGTGCTCAAATTATTTCTATTGTCCCAGGTATTTTGGGCATTTTTTTAAGGCGCATTTTTTATAAAATAACATTAAAAAAATGTGGTGAAAACCTCAATGTTTTCTGGGGTGCAGTGATTGTATATTCTGATGTTGAGATAGGCAATAATTGTACAATTGAAGAGTTTTGTATAATAAGTCACTGCAAGATTGGTAATGATGTTATTTTTGCTGCTAATGTGTCTGTCATGAGTGGAGCTAAACATCACGATGTCAATGATATTACTACTAGTTTTTACAACAGTAAAAGTGAGTGTCGTAAGCTCAGTTTAGGTAACAATCTTTGGATTGGCACGCATGCAGTAATTATGAATGATATAGGTTCTAATTGCGCTATTGGTGCTGGGGCCGTAGTCACTAAGTCAATTCCAGATATGACGGTTGCGGTTGGTGTGCCGGCTAAAGTAATAAAAACGCGAGGCGTAAGTAATGAATAATAATTTACTTAATGAACTATATATTACGCTGTTATTATTCATTACACCAGTGTTTACATTGTTTTCTTTATTTGGACTATTACCATTTTTCCCATACACGTTTTTGATTATGGGACTTGGTTTTTTATGTTGCGTCATCAATGTTATTATTTTTTGTTCTAGCGGAAATCGAAAACTTAGTTTGAATGATGTTTTTGTTAATCTGGCTTTTATTTTTTTTATATCAATAATCTTCTTGAATCATAATCTACGCTCTTATACTGAGGATGGGCGATATATTGATGCAATAAGATATTATTTTCCTTTTTTTATTATATCATATTTCAATTATTTTATAATGAAAGGTTATTCTTGTTATATCACAAAAAAACATGGTGAGATGGTTTTATTTTTTTATTTTATATCCCTAGGTTTTGTTAGTGTTATGTATTTGAATCTTGCTGAATTAAAGTTGGATTATTCTCAGTTACTAGATTCTTCATATATTGGTGTATATCAAACAGTAAGTGATGCTCTGCTTTTTTTATCAATAAGTTACGTGTGTATTAATGACATGACCTTACGGAAAAAATTAATTGTAATATTGCTTACATTGTTTTTTTTATTCATTCTTAACTCTAGATCTTCATTGTTTTCTTATTTTTTTGGTTGTTTTTTTTTATTAGATATAAAGAAATATATTTATAAAAAGCCTATTTTTTCATTCTTCAGCATCGCCAGTCTAATTGTTTTTATAATAGTTATTGACCCTACATCTTTAATATCTTCTTTTATTGGTGTCTTAGAAAGTGGGAATGCTAGAATTTATAATATAATATCTGGTGGGTTTTCATATGATGCGTCTTTTATGGGGAGAATAAAGCTTTTCTTACATTCTATTGATATAATAAAAGAAAGTCCAATAATAGGGGATTTTGCCTCTCAATATAATCAAGATATTGATGGCTTTGGAACTCGTTGGGGAGCATATACACATAGTATAATCGTTTATTGGGATCAGTTTGGTCTTGTTGGTTTTTTATTTATTTGTTACTTCATGATTAGTATTCTGCGGAAAAGTAAAATTATTAACCGTTCACTTAGGATAAATATTTACCCTATCGTATTTATGATTCTTATACAGCAGATTTTCGTTAAAAGTTTCACTTATTTTTATTTTTTCGCTTTGCTAGGATTGGTTGAGGGGTTAGTTAATGCACGTAAGTGTCGTATTAACAACTAGAAATTCATCGTCATATATAACTAGAGCATTGGATGCTTTATCTGTACAAAGTAATAGAGACTTTGAAGTTATAATTGTTGATGATGCAAGTGATGATGTTATTGAATTATCTATTATAGTCAATTCGTTTCAAAAAAAATTGAATATAAAGACTTTCTATCTGCAAAATAAAAAAAATGCATCTTATACAAGAAATTATGGAGCGAGTAAATCTATAGGCGATGTAATATCTTTCCATGATGCTGATGATATATGGGCTAGAAACAAAGTAGAAGTTATAATTGAACATTTTCAAAAAGAGCCAAACCAAGTTGCTCCAATATTATATTTCCATCAGACCCTTAGGGGAACATATGATGAAATAGATAGTGATAAATGTATTTTACTTCCGAGTGAATTTAATGAAGGCTGTAATATTGTTGACTATTTAATTAACGATTTTGGGGTAATTCAGACTTCGACAATAAGTATTAATCGAAGTTGCCTGGAAAAGGTTTGTTTCGATGACTCTCTTGTTAGACATCAAGATATACAGTATTGCATAGATGCTTACTTGAAAAATGTCAAATTCAGCTATATTCAAGCCCCTTTATCATATTGGGTAATTTTAGAACCAGCAGTGAATGCCGTCAGTAAAGGCGCAAGCGTTGATTTCTGTATTGACTGGGTTAAAAAAAATAGAAAAATTCTGAGTGAACTTAATATAATAAATTATTATGGGAATGTTATTTCTTTCATATCAATAAAGGAAAGATGTTTTTTTAAGGGTTTCTTTTATTTTTCTAATGAGTTCGGTTTAAAAATTGGCTTTAAAGCATTTTCTACTTTCTGTAAGATTTTTATTTCTAAGATCAAAGTTAAAATTCATAGAATGAGAGTTCGCAATGCGTAAAAATATAGTTTATGTGATCACTAAACCAGAGACTGGTGGCGCACAAAAATGGATTTATGAGCAGAAGAAAATGTTAGATGGAGAGTATAATATTTTTTTGATCACTTCAGGTAATGGCTGGTTGACTGAGCAATTTGATAATCACAAGGTCTTTCTAATTCCATCTCTAACTAGTATTAAAAAACCAATTGCTCTGTATTATTTGATCCTAATTCTAAAGAAGATAAAAGCTGATGTTGTTGTTAGTAGTTCTGCGAATGCTGGTTTTTATGCGAGATTGGCGAAAATTTTTTTTCCACATAAATCAATTTACGTGTCTCATGGTTGGTCATGTATTTATAATGGGGGTAAGTTTAAGTCATTATTTTGTTTTGTTGAGAAGTTATTGTCTTATTTTACCGATGAATTATTATGTGTTTCTAAAAGTGATAGGCGTAAGGCTATAGATACCATAGGAGTTAAGTCACAAAAAATCACTGTTATATCTAATACAGTAACTCCAATGTTGACGAAACAGCGAGTACTTATTCCTAAAAAAGTACTTTTTTTAGGTCGAATGGTTTATCCGAAAAGGCCTGATTTATTAGCAAGTGTAGCTTTATTAATACCATGTCTAGATTTTTACTTTGTTGGTGATGGTTCCTATGTTACAGAACTAAAAAGCAAATACAAAGATGCTAAAAATATTTTTTTTCTTGGTGAAGTGAAAAATTTTATATCTTTTAACGAATATGATATTTTTGTTTTATGTTCAGACAGTGAAGGCTTACCTATGTCAGCCATTGAGGCTGGCTCTGCTGGTATTCCACTCATACTAAGTGATGTAGGGGGATGTCATGAATTAGTTTATACATTATCAAACGGTAACTCAAATGGGCTGTTATTTAACAACGATGTGAATAATTTGAGGTTTACAATAGAGAATATGGTTAATAATTATCCCATTTTTTCTCAAGCAGCCCAAGATGTAATGAGAAATTATAATATTCAGTTTTATAAAAATGAATATATAAATCTTTTTGAAAAGGGTTAATGTTTTTATACACGTTTATAGGGTAAGGATAGAAAGTGTATGGCTATTTTAGTGACTGGTGGTGCAGGGTATATTGGATCACATACGGTATTGAGGTTACTCGAACAAAATTATAAAGTCATAGTAATAGATAATTACTCTAACTCGTCTCCGGAATCATTAAAGCGTGTTTCTGAAATTTGTAATAGATCTCCAATAGTACAACAGGGAGATATATGTGATAGGTATTTCCTGCGAAAAATATTCGAATCTTATCCTATAACTGATGTTATTCATTTTGCTGGTCTTAAGTCTGTAAGTGAGTCATGTGTAAAACCTATCGAGTATTATCATAATAATGTTTGTGGCGGGATGATTTTGTTAGAGGAAATGCAGAGATATTGTGTTAATCGGCTTATTTTTAGTTCATCAGCAACAGTATACGGTGAGCCTGAACGTGTACCTCTTGATGAATTAAGTAAGGTAGGAGGGACAACAAATCCATATGGAACCTCAAAATATATTTTTGAACGAATTCTTGAGGATGTTTCAATTGCTAACCCAAAAATGAATATTACAGTATTAAGATATTTTAATCCTGTCGGAGCCCATCAATCTGGCAAGATTGGCGAGGACCCAAATGGAATTCCAAATAATTTAATTCCATTTATTTCTCAAGTTGCTGTTGGAAGGTTAGAATACTTATCCGTTTTTGGGAATGACTATCTTACAATCGATGGGACTGGTGTTAGAGACTATATACATGTGATGGATCTCGCCGATGGTCATATTGCTGCATTAGAGAATAAAAAGAGCAATAGACGATTTAATATCTATAATTTGGGTACTGGAGTTGGTCATTCTGTCTTGGAAATTATAGCCGCATTTGAACGAATTACAAAAATCAATATCAATTATAAGATAAAAGAACGCCGTGCTGGTGATATCGCAGAGTGCTGGGCCGATCCTAGTCTCGCTGAGAAGGAGTTAGGATGGAAGGCATTACGGAGTATTGATGATATGATGAGAGATAGTTGGTCTTGGCAGAAAAAAAATCCAAATGGATATTAAAGTTAATTTGTTAGGTGGTTCATGAAAATAGCAATTGTAGGAACAGGGTATGTTGGTCTTTCGAACGCAATGCTCTTAGCCCAGAATCATTGCGTTATTGCATTAGATGTATTGACCGAGAAAGTTGAATTATTGAATAATAAACAATCTCCTATTGTCGATCAAGAGGTAAATTCTTTTTTAAGTGGGGGGGGGGTAAATTTTTTAGCTACGCTTGATAACAAGGAAGCGTATTCTGACGCGGATTTTATTATTATCGCAACGCCCACTGACTACGACCCAAAAACTAATTATTTCAATACTCAGTCAGTTGAGTCAGTAATTCGCGATGTGATAATGATAAATTCAAATGCTGTTATGATTATTAAATCCACTGTCCCTGTCGGGTTTACCAAAGCAGTAAAAGAAAAATACTCCACCGATAACATCATTTTCTCTCCTGAATTCCTGCGTGAAGGAAAAGCACTGCACGATAACCTTTACCCCTCTCGGATTGTTGTGGGTGAACGCTCAGCGCGTGCAGAGCAGTTTGCAAATCTGTTGCTTGAAGGTGCTATTAAAAAAGACGTGCCCGTTTTATTCACCGACTCAACGGAAGCAGAAGCAATAAAACTCTTTTCTAATACTTATCTTGCAATGCGCGTAGCCTACTTTAATGAGCTTGATAGCTACGCACAAATTAATGGTTTAGACAGTAAACAAATCATTGATGGCGTGGGGCTGGATCCTCGCATCGGCAGTCACTATAACAATCCCTCTTTTGGTTACGGTGGTTATTGCCTTCCCAAAGATACTAAGCAGTTACTGGCTAACTATGCCAGCGTTCCGAACAGTCTGATTAGTGCCATTGTTGAAGCAAACCGCACTCGCAAAGATTTTATCGCAGACACGATTATTGAGCGAGATCCGAAAGTCGTAGGCGTTTATCGCTTAGTCATGAAAGCAGGCTCAGATAATTTCCGCGCATCAGCCATTCAAGGGGTGATGAAGCGTATTAAAGCCAAAGGCATTGAAGTCGTTGTTTATGAGCCGGTGCTTAAGGAGGATACATTCTTCCGTTCTCGGGTTATCCGTGATCTTGATGTGTTTAAAGAAATGGCAGATGTCATTATCTCTAACCGTATGGCACCGGAATTGGCAGATGTCGCCGATAAAGTCTATACCCGCGATTTGTTCGGTTCAGATTAACCAAATTTGTAATAGAAGTGCAGATTTGCGAACACGCATCCAAATACTGAAGCAGTAAACCCCTTGCCACTCACCGCCGATGGCGGTATCGTTAACGCGCACCTGCAAAATCAGGTGCCAGGATTGGAACCCTGCCTGACTTCACTGACGACACCAAGCGCGTTTGCGCTTTTTTTGTGTCGTGCGCTTAGCTGCACTTCTATGGTGGGCCGGGCGGGGGCATCGCAAGATGCGCCGGTGTCAGTGAGGCCGGTAGTTCCAACCCCGTCCGGTTCCACCACCCAAGAGATTGGAACCTCTGGTGGTGGGTAGATACGATACTCGCTGGAGGCTGCCTTATGGCTACAACCCTCAACCAGACTCACCCGTTATTAACCATTCCTTTTAACGCAGACACTGATTTTACCGTGCTGGCCAATCACTGTGAGCATTTTTCAGATGCTATGCTCGAATGTGATGATAGTACCCTGAAGCTGGCACTGTGTGGTCGATTGGCTACCTGTCTTAGGTTGTTGAGATCCACACTGAATGCGCCCATTCCGCCTCATCTTATTGAAAGCCTGACCGTCAGTGCTCTCTCTGATACTTCTCCGCGTTTTGAACCTGATTCTGAATCTCTCTGTCAATATTGCCAAACGTTAGCGCAACTGCTTACCGAACAGAGGTTATCTTCAGAAACGACGCCGATTGTCACTGAGTTATTGGCAGAATTGGTTTGGTTTTTTTCGGCGGGTCTTAAGGCCCCTCATTGGTTGAAGACAGAGCACGGACTTAAAGAGATTGATGAAAAGCGAATGTGACGCAGCAAGCATGCTGCAAAGCATAAAATAACGCTGTGGTTAAGGGGGATTGAAGACAAAGCCACTTTACCTCTCGTCATCCTCGGCGTAAGCCGGGGATCTCTGTGAGAATAAACGAGTTTCTTCTGCAAGAGATTCCCGCTTTCGCGGGAATGACAAACGGTGTAGGAATTACAGAAAATGTAGTGTGTAGATGACCGGGTAAGAGAAACTTGGTTAGCCAACGTGCTAAATGGTTTTCTTTAGCGCACCTTGCCAGTCTGATAACGCAATGCCCAATCCCTTGATTTTGTCACTAGCCAACGTTGAGTAAGCTGGCCGGTGTGCTGGTGTGGGATACTGCGCGGTGGTAATCGGTGTGAGCGTTGGCGATTTATTCAAAACCGATTTCTGCACTGCCACCGTAAATATTGCCTGGGCAAATTCAAACCAGCTCACTTCTTTGTCACCCGTGTAGTGATAAATCCCGCCCGCAGCATTTTGCTGTAGCAGCGCAATAATTACTTGCGCCAAATCACCCGCATAAGTGGGGCAGCCGCGCTGGTCGTCAACAATGCTTAACGCATCCCGCTCTTTGCCTAAACGCAGCATGGTTTTCACAAAGTTATTGCCGTATTCACTAAACACCCAGGCGGTGCGCACGATAATTGCGTCCGGTGCGGTAGCGCTCACTGCCTGCTCACCCGCCAGTTTGGTTTTGCCATAAACGCTGAGTGGATTAGTCGGGCTCTGTTCGGTGTAGGGGGTGCTGGCATTGCCATCAAAAACGTAGTCGGTAGAAACGTGCACCAAACGAATGCCGTGCTGGGCGGCGACGCGGGCAAGATTAGCCGGACCAGCAACATTAATGCGCTCTGCCAGTTCCACGTCGCTTTCGGCTTTATCTACCGCCGTATAAGCCGCTGCATTAACAATGGCATCCGGTTTAAAGGCAATCACGGCGGCAGTGACTTGCTCCAAATCGGTAATATCCAATTCGGCAAAATCGGTGGCAAGAATGTGCCAATCAGCAGGCAACCTATCCTGAAAACAGCGACCAAGCTGGCCGTTTGCGCCGGTCAATAGCACTTTCATCAATCCAGTTCCTTGAAGCGTTTACCCAGCTTATCTTTTTCTGAAAGCAGCGGAGATTCCAGCGGCCATTCAATGCCCAAATCCGGATCGTTCCACAGCAGGCAGCCTTCGTCAGAAGGTTGGTAATATTCCGTGCACTTATATTCAAAATCGGCAACGTCAGAGAGCACGGCAAAGCCGTGTGCCAACCCCGGTGGCAGCCAAAGCTGGGTTTTGTTTTCTTCGGTTAATCGAAGGCCAAACCATTTTCCATAGCTCGGAGAATCTCGCCGAATATCCACTGCTACATCATACACTTCACCGCGCACCACACGCACCAGCTTGCCTTGCGGACGTGTTTTTTGGAAATGCAGCCCACGCAACACCCCTTTGCTGGAGCGAGAATGGTTATCCTGCACAAAATCCAGATCAATATTCAGCATTTGCTGGTAGCGGTTTTTCTCAAACGTCTCTAAAAAGAAGCCGCGGGCATCACCAAAAACTTTAGGTTGAATTACTTTAGCGCCGAAAATAGGGGTATCGATAACTTGCATAATGTTTTTCAATAAGTATTAGGTTGAAGGTGTGTTTATTCTGTGAGAGATCCCCGGCTTACGCCGAGGATGACGTATGTCAGTTACTGCTGAGATTCTTCAATCAGCCGTGACAGATACTGCCCATATTGGGTTTTACTCAGCAGCCGTGCTTCTTGAGCCACTTGCTCATGTGAGATCCAGCCTTTACGAAAGGCGATCTCTTCTAAACAAGCCACTTTCATTCCCTGACGTTTTTCAATGGTGTGAATAAACTGTGAGGCTTCAATCAGGCTATCATGGGTGCCCGTATCCAGCCAGGCAAAACCCCGGCCCAGCAGTTCTACGTTGAGCGTGCCTTGTTCCAGATACATCTGGTTGAGCGTAGTAATTTCCAATTCACCGCGTGCAGAGGGTTTGACTTGTTTAGCCATCTCCACTACATCTTTGTCATAAAAATAGAGCCCGGTTACTGCCCAGTTGGATTTAGGCTTGAGCGGCTTCTCTTCGATGGAAAGTGCTTTAAAGTTGCCATCAAATTCGACCACGCCAAAGCGCTCTGGGTCGGTCACCTGATAGCCAAACACCGTTGCGCCTTGTTCTTTCGCTACCGCACTTTCCAGCTTTTTGCCGAAGCTTTGGCCGAAATAAATATTGTCACCCAAAATCAATGCGCAGCGTTCACCGTTGATAAACTCTTCACCGATGATAAACGCCTGTGCCAGGCCGTCCGGGCTTGGCTGCTCTGCATAGCTGAGGTTGATGCCAAAGTGGCTGCCGTCACCCAGCAAGCGCCGGAATGAAGGAAGATCTTCCGGGGTGCTGATAATCAAAATATCCCGAATGCCTGCCAGCATCAGCACAGAAATGGGGTAATACACCATGGGTTTGTCATAGATGGGCAGGAGCTGTTTTGATATCCCGCGTGTGATGGGGTAAAGCCGAGTACCAGACCCACCCGCCAATACGATGCCTTTCATTGTTAAGCCTTCGTTTTAGATGCCAGAGCTAGAGAGTAGGGCTGCGAGTATACAATATCGATGCGGAATTGTCTGAACTATCATAAATATGTCGTTGTTCAGGTAGCGTTGTGAGTAATTGGGTGTAACCTTATTCTCACAGCCACGTTATGATGGCAGAAAAATGACAACGGATAACAAGAGAGTTAATGCATGGCAACAACATTGAAAGCGATTATCCCCGTCGCCGGGCTGGGTATGAACCTGCTGCCGGTAACAAAAGCGATCCCCAAAGAGATGCTGCCGTTGGTGGACCGTCCGGTCATCGAGAAAATCGTTAACGAGTGCGTCAATGCGGGTATCAAAGAGATTGTGCTGGTCACGCACGCCTCAAAAAACGCCATTGAAAACCATTTTGATACCTCTTTCGAGCTGGAATCTTTGCTGGAAGAGCGGCAAAAACGCCAACTGCTGGCCGAAGTGCAAGCGATCTGTCCGAAGGGCGTGACCATCATGAACGTGCGCCAGGGCGAAACGTTGGGGCTGGGCCATGCCATCAACTGCGCGCGTCCCATCGTTGGTGATAACCCGTTTGTGGTGGTGCTGCCGGATGTGGTGATGGATGAAGCCAGTGCCGATCAGCATAAAGAGAATCTGGCACAGCTGATTGCACGTTTTGAAGCAACGGGCCACAGCCAGGTGTTGGTAAAACATCGTCCTTATGAAGTGCTGCCGGAATACTCTGTGGTGGAATGCGCTAAGCCGTTGAACCATGCAGGTGACGCAGCGGTCATCACGTCCATGATTGAAAAACCGGAAGTGCCGCCAGAAGAAGGGTCTGATTTGTCGGCGGTCGGGCGCTATGTGCTGTCGGCCGATGCCTGGTCGATTCTGGAAAAAACGTCCGCCGGTGCCTGGGGCCGTATCCAACTGACCGATGCCATTGCTGAACTGATTGAGCAAAACCATCAGGTAGATGCAGTGCAGATGGCAGGGCGCAGTTTCAACTGCGGGCGCAAGCTCGGTTATATGCAGGCGTTTGTGGCCTATGGTTTGCGTAACCCTGAATTTGGTGATGCGTTTAAAGCCAGCATCAAAGAATTGCTGAATAAATAGTCGGCGATGCACCCCGCTAAGCCCTGCCACCGTGCAGGGCTTTTCTCTTCTTTAGACCTATCACTATCCACATGCCTTAAGCTGAGTTACCATATCCGCCTGCTTTTGCGTGTCTGTCGTCGTCGTGATACAGGCAGGTTATCCTTCAGACAGGAGTTGCTTTAATGTCCAAACAGCAAATTGGCGTGGTGGGTATGGCGGTGATGGGGCGCAATCTGGCGCTTAACATCGAAAGTCGTGGTTACACCGTGTCCATTTTCAACCGCTCTCGTGAAAAAACCGAAGAAGTGGTGGCCGAAAACCCCGGCAAAAAACTGGTGCCTTATTATACCGTTGAAGAGTTTGTAGCGTCGCTGGAATCCCCGCGTCGCATTCTGTTGATGGTTAAAGCCGGTGAAGGCACGGACAAAGCGATCGAATCCCTGAAGCCCTATCTGGATAAAGGCGACATCATTATTGATGGCGGTAACACCTTCTTCCAGGACACCATCCGCCGCAACCGTGAGCTGTCTGCGGAAGGGTTTAACTTTATCGGCACCGGCGTCTCCGGTGGCGAAGAGGGCGCACTAAAAGGCCCTTCCATCATGCCGGGTGGGCAGAAAGATGCCTATGAGCTGGTGGCGCCCATTTTGGAAAAAATTGCTGCCCGTGCCGAAGGCGAAGCCTGCGTCACTTATATCGGGCCAGACGGTGCCGGTCACTATGTAAAAATGGTGCACAACGGCATCGAATATGGCGATATGCAACTGATTGCTGAAGCCTATTCACTGCTGAAGCATGGCTTGAACCTGTCCAACGATGAGCTGGCAAAAACCTTCTCTGAATGGAATGCCGGCGAACTGAGCAGCTACCTGATCGACATCACCAAAGATATCTTCACCAAGAAAGATGAAGAAGGTAACTATCTGGTTGATGTGATCCTGGATGAAGCGGCCAACAAAGGCACCGGTAAATGGACCAGCCAAAGCTCGCTCGATCTTGGTGAGCCGCTGTCTCTGATCACCGAATCTGTGTTTGCGCGCTATATCTCCTCTCTGAAAGAGCAGCGTGTTGCTGCCTCCAAAGTGTTGACCGGTCCGCAGGCTAAACCGTTTAGCGGTGATAAGGCAACCTTTATTGAGAACGTGCGCCGTGCGCTCTATCTGGGTAAAATCGTTTCCTATGCGCAAGGTTTCTCACAGCTGCGTGCAGCGTCAGAAGAGCACCAGTGGAACCTGAATTACGGTGAAATCGCCAAGATTTTCCGTGCCGGTTGCATTATTCGTGCCCAGTTCCTGCAAAAAATCACCGATGCCTACGCGGCAACGCCGGATATCGCTAACCTGCTGCTGGCACCTTACTTCAAGAAAGCGGCCGATGAATACCAGCAGGCACTGCGTGATGTGGTGGCCTATGCGGTACAAAACGGTATCCCGACGCCGACCTTCTCAGCGGCTATTTCTTATTACGACAGCTATCGTTCCGCAGTGTTGCCCGCCAACCTGATTCAGGCGCAGCGCGACTACTTTGGTGCGCACACCTACAAACGTACTGATAAAGAAGGCGTATTCCACACCGAGTGGTTGGAATAAGTTATTTCCTAAAATTACGTTGCCGAATAAACGCCGAATAGTCCCGCTATTCGGCGTTTTGCGTATGGTGTTTTCGTTAAGATCAAATTAATCATTGGGTTATGAATAATTTCCTTTTTCTCGCCGTGCATTTTTGTTAACGTTGACAAGAGCGTAATTTACAATTTTGCTGTTTATTGTAGCGAGATCTTGCTATTTTTAAGCTTGTGTAAAAAAAAACAGAGTCACACGATGGAGAGCGTTAAGATTCTCTGTCGTATAATCTATTGCTGAGAATCTATCCCCTCAGTGGAGCGATGTCGCCGTGGTCGGAGTGGGCTGTGCCGCGCATCGCGGTTAAAGAAGGTTGGGATGCGGTTCCTCGGAACGGTATTCCGCCCTGAAGCGCTTCATTTGTTAATAAAGGAAATCGTAATGAAGAAGACGTTACTTACGTTGGCCCTGGCAGTTGCCATGTCCTCTGGTGCGTATGCCGCAGCGCCTGGTGTGGCAGCTGGCGCCGCTACTACCACCACTACCTCGTCCGTTGGTGCGGCGGGTGTGGCGGCGGGTGCTGCTGGCGCAGGTGCTGCTGCTGGTACCACGGCGCTGATTGCTGTGGGTGTGACAGCTGCGGTTGCAGCTGGTGTTGCCGTTGCAGTTGCCAGCAATGACGATAGCACCGGTACTGGCACGACCACTACCGGTTCAGTTCCGACTCGCTAAGGTTGTTTTATAGCCAAGGCCACTTCGGTGGCCTTTCTTTTATTGTTTCTGGCCGTTTCGCGAGACATTCACGCAATGATAAAAATAACGCTCGTGGCAAAATGCAATGCGCTGATGTTACTGCCGCTGTTAGCACTCGCATTGACCGGTTGTTCCCGAAATATGGATGCGTTCCAAAAAACCGCCAAATTGGCAATTTGGGGAACGGATGATGTGCAGGTTTCCGCTGAACGGGTTGAAAAAACGCCTTATGCTTCCGCCTATCTTAAGGTGGGCAAGGCTTCTCAGGCCTTTGTGGTGCTGGCCTTCGCAGAAAATGATCAGCTTAAGTGGATCGGTGCAGACAGCAACATTCTGGTGATGCAGCAGGGCCGCATGGTGAAAACGCAGGGCTTTGGTGAAGATATTGCCCATGTAATTAATGTCACGCCCGATCCGCTTGCCGTTGGCCTGCTAAAACCGTCAACTCCGATGTATTGGCAGGGGAAAATGGCCTGGTCGCAGGTGCAGCGCGGTGATTATGCGGTTGAATCCGTGTTTCAGGCGCGGGGTAAAGAAACGGTGACGATTCTGGGCAAGCCGCGCCAATTGCTTAAATTTACCGAGCAAGTTTCGGTTTCTGCCTTAAACGCTGAATATACCAACACCTATTGGTTAGATCCCGGCACAGGGCAGGTGGTGCAAACCTGGCAATATATGGGGCCGGACATGGCACTGGTCAAATTCACGGTATTAAAACCCTACGTACAATAAGGGACTGACATGTTGGTATTTTCCCGTATGGTACTCCTGATGCTGTTTACAGTGGGGGCGGCACAGGCAGCGCAGTTGACAGTAAAAACCCCGCAGCAAACGCTGGCGATGGTAAAGCAAGCGGATGGCACGCGACTGATTGCGTTTTATCAACAGGTGGCGTTTCCTGCCGATGTTAATTGGCGCAGCGCGTTAATTTCTGATTACGCCAGTACCAAGAACGTGTATGCACAGGCAGAACAATTGCGCAAATCGTTGGCTGAACTGGAAACCCGCTGGCGCAACTCTGGCGATGGCGATTTGGCGATTTCCGCCTGGCTGATGCGTAAAATGCTGGATCAGGTTGACGTGGCTGGGCGAATCTCCACGCCGCTCGATCCCGACAGAATTCGGCTAAATCCACAAGCTAACCGCCCCTTGGTCGGTGACTATGCGCTCTATATTGCACCGTTGGCATCACGTTTTACGCTGGCGGGGCTTATCAACACCGATGCTGATGTGGCAGAGCTGAAAACGGTGGGGGATGTGGCGTTGCAATCGGGCTGGACGGTGCGTGATTATGTGTTGGAGCGTCGTTTCCTGGCGGGTGCCAATCAGGATGTTGGTTACCTTATCGATGGGCAAGGCACATGGCGCAAAGTGCCACTGGCGTTGTGGAACCAGCAGCACATTGAACCCGCTGCGGGTGAAACGCTGTTTATTGGTTTCAATCCCAGTGTCTTACCCGACGAATTTGCGTCTTTGAACGATCAAATCGCTGATTTTCTGGCTAACCGGATCCCACACTAATGACAAAGAACAGAAGATTTACAATAGGCTGTCTGTCGTTGGCCATCGGCAGCGCATTAGCGGGTCAGGCGGTGGCGCAAGATATCGCCCAGCAAAGTGATAGGGTTAAAAGCGTCACTAACCCCAATACCCGTTTTGACAGTGCAGGCGTATCGCAGTCTGATTTTGGTGGCACCGGGTTGCTGCAAATGCCGACAGCGCGCATGGCGCGCAGCGGTGAGTTTAACCTCAACTACCGCGATAACGAGGAATACCGACGTTATTCTGTGTCGTTGCAACTGTTTGATTGGTTGGAGAGCACGGTACGTTATACCGATATTCGTACTCGGCCATACAGTCATGATGTCAATTTTAGTGGCAATCAAACCTATAAAGACAAGTCTTTCGATGTGAAAGCGCGGCTTTGGCAGGAAAGCGCATGGATGCCGGATGTCTCTTTTGGCCTACGTGATATTGCCGGTACCGGGCTGTTTGACAGTGAATATCTGGTTGCCAGCAAGCGCATGGGACCGTTTGATTTCACGCTTGGCATTGGCTGGGGCAATATGGCCGAAAGCGGTAATATTAAAAACCCGGCTTGTGAATTTAAAGCCAGTTTTTGTCAGCGGAGTAGTAGCTATGCTGCGGGTGGCGGACAGTTTGAGGTGAAAAACTTCTTTCATGGTCCGGCAGCACTTTTTGGCGGGATAGAATATCAAACTCCATGGAATCCGCTGCGTTTTAAACTGGAATATGACGGTAACGATTACAGCGACGAAGCTGCCGATCGCGAACGTCCGGAGAAAATCAAACAAGACTCCCCCTTCAATATCGGTATGGTATATCGTGTGAGTGATTACTTCGATACCACCCTTTCCTGGCAGCGCGGCAACACCTTGATGTGGGGCTTTAGCCTGCACACCAACTTTAACGATCTGCGTCCGGTGCATCCGGAAGATATTCCACCTGTTTATGCGCCCGTGCATTCGGTTAACGGTACTAACTGGCAGCAGATAGCGCGTGAATTGGATGAGAAAGCCGGTTACAGCGATGCCGATATTTATGCCGATGCCCAGCAGGTCACTATCGTTGCCGAACAAGAGAAATACCGTGATAAAAATGATGCCAATCAGCGTGCTGCGACCATTTTGGCCAATCATGTACCCGAGAGCGTAGGGGAATACCATATTGTGCGCCGCAGTCAGCGTCTGCCTGTGGAAAGTACAGCGGTGGATAGCAAAGCGTTCCGCGAGGTGCAAACGGCATCTATACCGTTAGGGCAACCGGAACCTGTCAGCCACCGTGCAGAGCCCGTTGCTGATATCAATGGGCAATCGGTGCTACGCAGTGAACCATCACGCTTAACCTACTCGGTAGAGCCCGCATTGGTACAGTCTGTTGGCGGCGCTGAATCATTTTATATGTATCAGGTCTCGCTCAATGGCAGTGCGGATTATCGCCTGAGCGATCACTGGTCTGTCGGCGGTGCAGCGTCATTGAACCTGATCAATAACTACGATCGTTTCAATTATAAAACGCCACCGAAAGATAGCAGCTTGCCGCGTGTCAGAACCTGGATTCGTGAATACGTAACCTCTTCGGATGTGCTGCTGACCAACCTGCAACTGACGCGCATGGATAACCCGGCGACAGACTGGTATACCCAGGTGTACGGCGGTTATCT
>NZ_JAGFPF010000721.1:0-1003 GCF_025962695.1 Candidatus Symbiopectobacterium sp. NZEC135
TTTTGTCATATTTTCCTTATAAGCCAGCACGAGGTGAATGTTATTAATACTTCGTTCAATGATGACATTGTCGTAACGTCTGATTGTATCCGAAATAAAAGCCGGAGAGTCGAATGTCGGCTATGCACAGAGGCATGTTCATCTGCGGCTCTGTTCATCACCCACGCTGGTGTGGTCAACATTATTCCTGATGCCTGCTCAGGCTGCGGCGGATGCATAGCAGCGTGTCCAGTAATGGCGATAACAGGCTCATTTCCCGAACGTCAAACTGTTGATGACCATTTATATTTGGATGCGATTACCGCCCCGTCGGTGAAAGAACTTTTACTCTATTATCGTGCAGGGTACCGTACGCTGGTTGTAGATGATAATCATTTCTCATGGTGTGATGTCGTCGACCGCACAAATAACCTGTTACGCGCTTGTCACCAAGAACCCTTCTCACTGAATCATGCCAGCGCAGAACCAGTAGACGCAGTTATCGCGCGGCGTCGTTTTCTACGTATTGGTACGGTTCAGCGGTATTTACGAAAAAAGAGAGCGCCAACAAACAGATTAATCAGCGATATTTTCCCTGACTATCAACTGTTCAGTATCAATATCAATAAAGATACCTGTTCATTATGCAGTAGCTGCTTGAAATTATGTCCAACGGGCGTTTTCCATTATCAAAACAAGCAATTGGTTATTGAATCAGGCAAGTGCGTTGGGTGTCAACTCTGTCAGGCAAGCTGCCCAGAATCCGCTATTGAGATGAGAGAAGAAATAACAAAAAAAACACAGACGCATTATTCCTTTAACGCTGCATGTTGTCCTCGCTGTCAACAACCGTTCCCATCGTTGAATCCAGGTGAGCACCTGTGCCCGGCCTGTTCCATGCAAGAAAAGCTCCGCTTCACCGGGGACCGTATCGGCATGAAAAGCCTGAATTTCTCTGCGTAACGGAGGGTGAAAAATGAACATCATCAATAGCACGACCTTTCCGTGTATTAACGATCCTGAT
>NZ_JAGFPF010000722.1:0-1003 GCF_025962695.1 Candidatus Symbiopectobacterium sp. NZEC135
TCAATGGGTTCTTTTGATACCATATTGAGGAATTTAGGATCTTCACTTTTGTAATTCCAACCAAATGCTATTGAATCCTTAAAGTCGAGTGCCAGGTTTTTTCCTGCAATGATTTTTCCTGAATAGGTTTCATCATATATCCATATTCTTTCAATCTCTTCTTTGTCGGGGGGGGATGATAAGGCTGTTGATATTTTTCTGTTATTAGACCATCTTTGGTTATAAAAAACATCCCCGGTTAAAATAAGATTCTGTTTAGCCTCAATGTTACTTTGATAATTTTCGAACCGCTTAGCTCTGAGGTAGGAATTTTTCCCACTACTTATTACGGCATGAGGTGTGTGCGATTTTATCGTGGATTTTGTTATTGTGGTTTTGTTCGGTTCTATTTTTATCGGGGTTTTGATTTCACCTTTTATGACCGCTGGAGTGATCCCAAGCTGAGGTGGGAAAAAAGCAATGATTCCTATTTCTTTTCGGATGGGAAGATTTTCCTCACTAACCCTGGCAAGTAACGCCTTTTTATTCTCGCCAGAAACCTCTTCGGTATGAAAATCCATATTCTCAGGCCTGTTATATAAAGCGGCAGAGCGAATAATCACATCACCCTTATTGGTCTTAATGGTGCCTGAAATATTATCCACTAACGTACTCAGCGCGCCGGCGGCGTCTTTTTGTATCCACAAATTATCATTGGCCTGAATGAGCGCGTTACCTCCCCGGTTGGTCACGGTATCCGCAAACAGGCGCATATCCTTGCCAGCCACGATTTTCCCGGTGTTTTTCAGTGTGTGGGTGGCAAGCGTAATATCGCGACCCGCGTTGATGCTGCTGTTGTTAACCTCAATCGCTTTGCTGCTGATATTGAGGTCGGTTTTGGCATTGATGTTGCCAAGAGAGACTTTGCCATCCACCGTCATGGTGAGGTCGTTTTGTGCAGTAACGACGTTGGCCAGATTAACGCCCACGCCACTTTCACTGGCGACCAGCCGGATTTTATTGG
>NZ_JAGFPF010000720.1:0-1003 GCF_025962695.1 Candidatus Symbiopectobacterium sp. NZEC135
AACCTGCGCGAATTAACGGTGCATCATATCGATCATGACCATACCAATAACCCGGAAGATGGCAGCAACTGGGAGTTGCTGTGTCTGTATTGCCATGATCATGAACACTCGAAGTACACTGAGGCTGACCAATACGGCACAACCGTTGTGGCGGGAGAGGATGCGCAAAAAGACGTTGCGGCTGCCACCTATAATCCGTTTGCCGATTTGAAGTCGATGCTTAACAAGAAATAATATCAGCACTCTCTGCTTCTGGCATGGGCTGCTGACGCAGCCCTGACAAACGCAGACCTCAAGGGATTGCCTATTTCCAATAGCATCGACATCACTGCCACCTAGCGAACGCCGCTTGCACGTTACTTATAGCCCTGCGGTGGTGGTCAGGTCAGATGCCACCACACGTTAAGAGGCGTCGACAAACTCAAAACCATATTGCTTGTCTGACGAATCCCTTTTTGTTCCCGAGGGTTCAACAATCACAAACCCTTCGGAATTCACGGCTTCATCAACTAATGTATGACGCTCCAGCTTAGCAGGGCTTGCTTTGAGTGGTATACCATCAGGGCTGGGTGGATAAACATAAATATCAGGCTGTCTATTAATCGGTTCTACGTCATCGTTAGGGTTTGCTCCTGGCACTAGGTCTCCACACTCTAAACATGGATCGCCTTCAGGCGTTACAACAGGTGGTTTTGGCCCTTCTGGCCATTCCGGCGCCCCTTTAGGGTTTACTGCCCTGTCTTCATCCTCAAAAGCTTCATCGTCAACAGGAGGGATTGCTCCTGGCACTAAATCTTCACACTCTAAACATGGAGCTCCTTCTGGCGTTGAGACGGGTGGTTCTGGCCATTCAGGCCCCCCTGATGGGGTTGGTGTCTCCCGTGGTACCTCCCGTGGCGTCTCCCGTGGTATTTCCCGCGGCGTCTCCCGTGGTGTCTCCCGTGGTATCTCCCGCGGCGTCTCCCGCGGCGTCTCCCGTGGTATCTCCCGTGGTATCTCCCGC
>NZ_JAGFPF010000724.1:0-999 GCF_025962695.1 Candidatus Symbiopectobacterium sp. NZEC135
ACCAGCCCCCGTTTGCAGCAATTTCTCTCTGGCGCGTTGAAGTAGCCGCTACTGTCAGCAACAGGGCGCATTTCCCGACGTTCGGCGATGCGCCCTTACGCTATTTTTTCCCAGTCACATCCTTGAGCGCTTCTTCCAGCTCGAAATAGCGAAAGCCAAAGCCAGCCGCCTCCAGCCGATGCGGAATAGCGCGCTGTCCACCCAATACCAGCGTGGCGGCTTCCCCCATCAGCAATTTGTGCGCAAACGCGGGCACGCGCATAAAACAGGGTCGATCCAGCACGTGGGCCAGCATGGCGCAGAACTGCTCGTTGCGCACCGGATAGGGCGCGGTCATGTTGAACGGTCCGCGCAGAATCGGGTTATCCAGCAGGTAAAGAATGGCATTGACCATATCGTCGATGTGAATCCACGGCATGTACTGTTTGCCGGATCCGAGTGGGCCACCGAGTCCGAGGCGGAAAGGCGGCAGCATTTTGGCCAGCGCGCCGCCGTTTTCTGCCAGCACGATACCGGTACGCAACAAGCACACGCGCGTGCGATCGCTCTCCGCACTCAGCGCCAATTCCTCCCAGCGCGCACAGAGTTGATGGGTAAACTCAGGCGTGGGCGATTCTTCTTCGGTGATCAGCTCGGCACCTTGATTGCCGTAATAGCCGACCGCAGAGCCAGAAATGAATACCGAGGGCGGCGAGGCGCTGGCTTTAATCAGCGTGGCCAACTGCTCGGTAATGTGCCAGCGGCTCTCACTCAGTTTCTGCTTTTGTTGCGGCGTCCAGCGTTTATCGGCAATCGGCTCGCCTGCCAGATTGATCACGGCGTCGATGTCATCCAGCGAGGTGCGATTTTGCAGCGTTGACCAATACTCTACGCGTTCGCCGAGTACCTGACGGGCACGCGCTGTATCGCGGGTGAGTACCGTGACATGGTGAGATAAAGACAGTAATCGAGCAATCAGGAGACGGCCGATCAGGCCGGTACCGCCCGTAATCAGTAGTT
>NZ_JAGFPF010000723.1:0-999 GCF_025962695.1 Candidatus Symbiopectobacterium sp. NZEC135
GAGATGATCGTGCCTTCTCGCTGGCTGGTGTCGCTGAAACAGGGCAGCCCGTTTCAGGTAACGCTGGATGAAACCGGGTTAACCTACCCGGCGGAAATTAGCCGTATCTCCTCCTCGGTGGAGCCGGTAAGTCAGTCAGTGAAAGTGTTTGGCCGTTTGGCCCAGCCTAGCGCAGGCTTACTGCCGGGCATGAGCGGTGTCGCGCAGATAGCAGCGCCAGACGGCAGCACGCCATGAATCGCCCGACCGCCGCTCCTGCGGCACCTACCGAGCAAGACCCACAGCTCACGCTACTGGCCGAATTGCTGCAACTGCAACGGCGTGCCCGCGCGCGTGAAACATCTGATGAATTGGCGTTTTTTATCGTCAATGAAACCCATTCGCTGGTGAAATATCGTCAGGCGCTGTTGTGGAGCAACGAGCAGCAGCGGTTACAGGCGGTCTCGGGATTGGCCTCGCTCGATCACAATGCGCCCTTTTGCAGCACCTTTAGTCGGTGGTGCCGCCAGTGGCAGGCAGAACAGCGCCAGAGCGGTACGCTACGCTGTCAGGATCTGCCGGTTGAGGATCAGGCGCTGTGGCATGAGCATCTGCCCGAACACCTGTTGTGGCTGCCATTGCGATCGGCACAGGGTGAAACCACACTGACGCTGATTCTGGCGCGCGAAACCCCGTGGCTGGCAGCGGAGATCCTGCTGCTGGACACGCTGGCAGAACCTTACGCCCACGCCTGGTCCAGCTTGCATAAACAGCGCCGCGCGACGCCAACACACCCGAAAAAACGCCGCATCGTGCTGTGTAGCGCCGTGGCATTGGCGTTAGTGATGTTGATCCCGGTGCGCCAGTCCGTGTTGGCCCCGGCAGAGATTGTGGCGCATCAACCGGTGATGGTGCGCGCGCCTGTCGCGGGCGTAGTCGATGATATTCTGGTGCGCCCCAATCAACCCATCCGAGCCAATCAGCCCCTGGCGCGGTTGGATGCACGCGAGCTGGAAAACC
>NZ_JAGFPF010000725.1:0-998 GCF_025962695.1 Candidatus Symbiopectobacterium sp. NZEC135
CCAGCGTTTCATTAACGATGTTTCCGGCTTTATCTTGCGCCTGAATGGCGATCTCTGTTGGATTGGTGAACTGCTGCAACTCCGAGGCCGGAATTAACACCGACCAACTTCCCCCGACGCCAATATTGGTCTCATAGTCGTGGCCGTTTACCGTGACGGTCACTTTTTGCCCGACTTCCAGTCCGGTGGAGGTGCCGCTCAAGGTTTGTGCTGTGCGACTTTCTACATAGTTCAGCCCATCGCCGCCGACAAAAGCATCGAAAGCAATCGTTGGCAGCGTATTGACCACAATATGCACCTGACCGCCGACGCTGGCACTGTTGCCTGCGGCATCGGTCGCGGTGACCGTCAGGGTTTGCGTGCCATCGGTCAACCCGCCCAACTGGGCCGCGTTAAGCGACCATTGGCCGTTAGTCACCGTGGCCTCAATCGGTGGATTATTACCAATGGTGACCATGACCCGCGTGGCATCACCGGCATTACCGCTCAGTGCGGCAATTTCTGTCGCGTTCAGATAGCCATCGCCAAACGGGGTATCGAGCGTAACGGCGGGTGCATGAAAGTCGTTTTCGAAGGTAACCGTGTCTTTGGCTGTGTTGCCCGCCTGATCTCTGGCGGTCACCTCTAGGGTGTGGTTGTTACCTTCGATGAGTGAACTCAGTGCGTTGGCCGGCAGGGTGACGCTCCAGGTGTTACCCGTGACCACGGCCTGGTAAATCACGCCGTTAAGGTCAATCTCGACACTGATGTTTTGTGCAACGCCGGTGCTATTGGTGGTGCCTGTAATGGTCAGCGGGCCGTTGGCTTCCGCGATGTTGAGGATGTTATCGCAGCCAAATAAGGGTTCGGTGATGTCAGGTGTGGGCAGCGTCAATGCCGCAGTAACGTTAACGCTGGCGCTGCTGGGGTTGCCTGCTTTGTCGGTGACGGTCACCAGTAACGTATGCCCACCTTCGGTAAATGCCGCCAGTTGCGTGGAGGTCAGGGGCAGTGACCAG
>NZ_JAGFPF010000726.1:0-988 GCF_025962695.1 Candidatus Symbiopectobacterium sp. NZEC135
AGCTGGCGCGATCGCTTTAGATTTAGGCAGTTAGTTGGCAATAAATCGCCTTTCGCTGGTTAGCACCTGCAACAGCAGCGGTAAACTCGGTTTTTCATCACGCAATTTTTCACCGTCGCTGTTGTAAGCATCATAGTGACCATTGGCTTCCAATTGGATGATCTGCTGAGGCGTGGTGATCATCAACGAACCCCGGTTGCCGTTCACCAGCCAGTTATTACGTCGCTGGGCAGCAAACAGGTCGCAGCAATCGCTGCATCAACGTGACCATAACGTCTTTTGGATCGGTCATTTTGCTGATGGTTTGCGCCGGTGTACCTGGCCAATGCACCACCAGCGGGATCTGCCACTGTGACCGACGGTAGAGACTGCCTTTATCTCGCTCGCTGGATTTGGCCGTAATAATCACCACGGTATTGTCCAGTTTGCCTTGGCTTTGCAACGTGTTGAGTATAGCGCTGATGCTTTGATCGGTGGCTTTAGCATCCGTTGGTGCGCGAGTGCCGTTGGTGCCAAGCTCGATATAAGAGAACCACGGCGATGCGGTTTGCGTACCGGTTTCCAGCCACGCCTGCCATTGTTGAACCGTCTCTGTATCACGCTGAATCACCGGTACTGACAGCGAAAAGTCTGACAGCAATGCCTGCCGATAAAGCGGGTTATCGAAGCCATTGCTAGAGAATAAACCAAATTGATATCCCTGTTGGTTCAAGGAACTCACCAAGGCTGATGGCGTGCGTGCACCCAATACCCCATCCATGTAGGTGGTCGAGATGCCGTAAAACAGGTTAAACAGGCTGCTTTGGGCATTCTGGCTTACATTGAAATGGTTGCTGAAGTGCACATTCTCTTCTGCAAAACGCATCAACTGCGGCATGCGGGTAAGTGGAAGCTGGTCTGCCACCACAATCAACAGATTGTAGCCGCTGCCGGCATCACGGAACTGAATATTGTTCAGCGGGTATTCTAGCGTAATAGCCTCAGGGTT
>NZ_JAGFPF010000727.1:0-997 GCF_025962695.1 Candidatus Symbiopectobacterium sp. NZEC135
GGTACGCAATATCGGTAATACGCTGAAGGAAGATATTACTGCCAGCCATCTCGTCACGATTGGCGAGCATGAAAAAGTAGTCATTGAAGGCATACAGTCCATTGAGGCCAAAAGTGGTCAGCGACTACTGACGACCGAATATATCCTGCAAGGCACAGATCGTATTTTAATTCGCGGCCCGGCAGGCAAAATCCTGCTTGATGGCAGCGGTATTACGCTGAATGCGCCGAATATTCAACTAAAAGGGAATGTCAGCATTACGTCTCCCTCTGGCGACCAGATACAGGCCATTGAAGCGGCGATCAATCAAGGAACACCACTGGTTGAAGAGTGCCCCCTTAAAGAGGGCAAAGAATGAGCCTCTATCAACAACTGGAGAAAGCCGGGCTACCGACTCGCAATAGTCGTACCCACCTCTATGTACTGACGGAAACCCGTGCCGAGCGAAATCTGCTGGCACGGCTGGAGTTTCACGAGGTGGTCCATTATCCGTTATGGCATCTGGATGCACAGGCAGGGCTTGAGCCATATACACCGTGGCTTTGTGTGCCAGAGCCTGACAGCGACTTTGATCTGTGGCTGGGCAAGGCGTTTGAGACGATGCCCATGATTGTGCTATTTGCCCGCATGTCACCGGATCAGGTGCGGCGACATCTGAGGCATTTCAGTAAGTTTGTGGAGGGAACACGGCGGTTTATTTTGCGTCTGGGCACCCCGTCAGCCCTGCAACTTTATATTGCTTCCATTGCGCATACGTCTTCCGCTGTATCACGTTTTTTCGCCGATGGTGAGATTGAAGAGATGTATTTCCACGACCCACAGGCATCACTGTCACGGCGCGTACAACCCCTGTTTGAGCAACAGCGCCATGAAGAAGCCGAGTGCGATGGTTGTCTGGTCTGGCTCGATCTTCCCGTTGATCAGGAGGCCTGATGATGCTGAATGCTATCGATCTCGACAGCATGGCGCGTGTTGCCAGAAAGCAGTCGGATATCCG
>NZ_JAGFPF010000729.1:0-996 GCF_025962695.1 Candidatus Symbiopectobacterium sp. NZEC135
GGTATGGCCGTATTCGGTGTCTCTCTGGTGTTCGCCAAATTTTTTCATGAGCTAGGCCACGCGTTTATGGCGAAGCGCGCTGGCTGCCGGGTGCAGAGCATGGGGGTGGCCTTTATTGTCATGTTTCCCTTGTTTTATACTGACGTCAGCGATGCCTGGAAACTTAAAGATCGGCGCTCACGCCTGTTGATTGGCGCTGGCGGCATTCTGGCCGAAATGCTGCTGGCCGGGATTGCACTGTTGGTTTGGGCATTGCTGCCCGATGGCCCGATGCGCACCGCGGCCTTTATGCTTTCCAGTGCAACCTGGGTCACCACGCTGGCGGTAAACCTGAACCCCCTGATGCGCTTTGACGGTTACTTTTTACTGAGCGATTTCTGGCGCGTGGAAAACTTGCAGGAGCGTGCTTACGCCCTATGCCGTTGGCGACTGCGTGAAAGCCTGTTTGGCTACGGACATCCGCCGCCGGAAACCTGGTCGCCTGACCTGCAACGTAAACTGCTTATCTGGGGATACGCCTCGTGGATCTGGCGTTTCTTCCTGTTCTTTGGCATCGCATTGGTGGTGTACCACTTTTTTATCAAGGTGATCGGTATCGGCCTGATGCTGATTGAGATCGCCTGGTTTATTGCGTTGCCTATCTTAAAAGAAGCTTATATCTGGTGGTCTATGCGGTCATCCATACAGCCTGCATCCCTGCTGCGCGTCATCCTGTTTTGCCTGTTGGCGCTGCTTGTCCTGCTTTATCCCTGGCGCGGTAGCGTGCATATCCCGGCAGTACTGGAAGCCGCCAACGTCAGCACCCTTTACTCACCGCTGCCCGCACAGGTAAAACGCCTCTATGTTACCGATGGTCAGCAGGTTAATGCCGGAGATATCCTGCTGGAGCTGGGATCCAGCGACCTCGATTATCGCCTCGATATTGAACGCCAGCGTATTGCACTGTTGCAACAGCAGTTACGGCGGGGAGCCGCTCGTCAGGAGACGGCCAGTGAA
>NZ_JAGFPF010000728.1:0-996 GCF_025962695.1 Candidatus Symbiopectobacterium sp. NZEC135
GTCACCTGGAGCCGATTTTTGGCACCGGCGGCGCGCAGAAACTGGCGGAGAAATACAACTGTGCCCTGCTGGGGCAACTGCCGTTGCATATCTCCCTGCGCGAAGATCTCGATCGCGGTGAACCCACCGTTGCCAGCAAGCCGGACAGCGAGTTCACCTCACTGTATCGCGAACTGGCCGGGCAAGTTGCTGCGCAGCTTTACTGGCAGGGTGAAGTCATTCCGACCGAGATTTCGTTCCGCGCGGTGTGACCGGTTACTGGAGTGGGAACGTATGGCGTTCCCACCCTTTACTTCGTCATTCCCGCGCAGGCGGGAATCTCTCACCAACGAAACGAGTTACTTCTGCCAGAGATCCCCGGCTGTCGCCGAGGATGACGAATGAGTATTTGTCATTCCCGCCCTTTACTTCGTGATTCCCGTGTAGGAGGGAATCTCTACCAGACGAAACGCGTTCATTCAGCCAGAGATCCCCGGCATTCGCCGAGGATGACAGTTAGGGGGAGCCTCATTTTTCGCTGAAGATGACGGAGGGGCACTCAGAACAGCGTAAAGAACAAGTCATTCCACAAAGGATTAGCTGCCTCGATCAAGTGAGTTTTCCACGCTCGCCTCCATTTTTTTAACTGCTTCTCCCGCTGAATCGCCACGAGCATATTTTCAGTATATTCATGATAAAAAAGCTGATTTAGATTGTATCGCTGGGTAAATCCTTTGGCTTTTAGATTCTTATGCTGCCAGATGCGTTGTATCAAATTACTGGTTACACCGACATAAAGCGTGCCATTTGGTTTGTTGGTTAATATATAGACACTTGGCGACATTCTTATTTACCTGGCATATTAGGAACCCCGTTGTAACTGATCTTCACCGTGACATCTTTCGTTATCATCAAATACAGCGACCGTGCTCGCTTATCATTTTGCAAACCAGAAATGACCATGAGTAGGGCTGGCGCTACCTGCCTTAACTCCCTATAATTCGCTCGTTACTGTTT
>NZ_JAGFPF010000072.1:0-18830 GCF_025962695.1 Candidatus Symbiopectobacterium sp. NZEC135
GTAGATATGCCGTTTTGCCAGGCGCTGACGTTGAGTTTTTCAGCCAAGGAGAGCTTGTTTAAAGCCATCTATCCTTCCGTTCAGCAGTATTTCGATTTTTTGGACGCGCAAATTACCGTACTCAACCAGGCTCAACAGGTTTTTGAACTGCAATTGCAAACCACGCTAGCCCCTGAATTTCCCATGGGGCGGCGCTTCAAGGGGGTATACCGGATTATGGCTGATAAAGTGACCACCTTCCTCTGTCTTGAGCCCTCGAAGGCTGTCTGACGAGAACTGCGATATGTAAGTGCGCATTCAAAAGAAACGGTAGTTGCCGGTTATTCTCGTAGGGATTGGCGTATCGGCATATTCAAGTGCTAGTTGTCCCAGATGCTTTTTTAACGCCATCACTTTAGTGTGCCGGAAATTCAGCAGCACATTGGTCAGTGATGATTTGGTCTGCACTCTCTCCCCAACGCTGTAGAGATCGAGGGTGTTCAATTGATATGTCGCCTTACTTTTAAATTTTACAATCTGGTGACGTAACTCCTTCAGTTTTTTTCTCTCTTGATCCCTATTCAGCGCATTCGGGTTGCTCTCCAGTGCGCCTAACGCGTGTTTAAATTCCAGTAATCTTTTTTTGTCATTAATCTTGATGTCGTATTTTGCCACAAGACTGTGGCTCAGCTTTTTATTTAAATTATTCCTGTTTTTACTGGATGCACGGTTAGCGAGTGCGCTCAACGTATCAGCAAATGGCTGTGGACTCGCCTTCTTGCCAAAAACATGTTTTAAGGTTGTGTGTTGCGGTGAGTTTGGTAGGAATCTTGCCAGCAAGCCACTTCGCGGTAAATTAACCTGATTATGCAGCCTGCGTGTTACCTTTACATTTTCTATTTTATGCATGGGGCGGATGATTTCTCCTGTTTCTGTTATGGTCGCCAACATGTTGTGAATTTTTTTAATCTGCTTATGGTGACGTCGTTTTGGCATTATATTTTTGGGGGTTGCAGTCCTGACTCGGGTATGTTTAAAAACACTCTTCGTTTTTGTTTTGGTGCTCATTCCGCCTTCAATAAGCGCAAGGTGATAACAAAGCGGTCCATTATCGTTGATAGTGTGAGGGACAATAATGTATTTTTCTCCGGCAAAAAAATTGCCAGAGCCGGAAAGCAGCTTCAATGTGCTTTTTTCCTCAACTGTTGGTTGCTGTGCTGTATCTGAATACCGGGTTTCTTTCCGCTTGTTGTATGTGAATGCTGAGGCATTCACCCCAGTACCACAGGCTAGTCGAGGCAAATTAAGATGCATGTTTTCTGTGGGGGCAACACCCAGCATTGCTCGTAATTCATTGATTTTACCATCTAAAGAAAGTGATGCACCGTATTCATTTACCTTTTTCTTTTTGGCGAGTATTCTGTTTTTATCAAAAAATAGAGTTTGGTTATTAATTCTGGGCGATTGATTCAGAAGTAATTCGAGCTGAGAGGTAGATAGCTCAAATGAAAAATATAACTCTTTGGTCTTGTGCAACGTCAAGACTGCATTTGCCTCAAAAGGCATAATAGAAAAAAATTTAATATTTCCATGATTAAGTAACGTTGATTCAAAACCCTGGCCAGTTCCTAGCAGTAAGGTATTGGCAATCTTTTTCTTACGAGTAAATACCAAATTTATATTACCTATCGTTGACTTAGTTAAAATCAGGCGATGCGTTTTTACTATTGATAGGATGGCACCGGTAAACCAGCCGGGATGAAAAGGTATGCCGCTCTGTAATATGCTGAAAAAAATAGAAAATTCATTTTCCTTGCTCAAAATAAGCGCATCATTTGTTTCCAGTTTTTGTAATAGTGATAACATTTTTTTTGCGAATGTATTTTCTTCAGGTGTAAATTCAGGAAGGTCGTTGATCAACAATGAGAAATCACGTTTAAGATCGTTGATAAATGTATTCGCTAATAATTCATTTGATTGATCTTTTTTTTGTGTTTTTGTGAGAAAATCCTTAAGCACTGATATCGCAACATTAATGCCAGGATCTGCATATTTTACTCTTTTAAGAAATTTTTCTTTCTTGCTTACCTTTATTTCGTTCTTCTTGAGAGTTAAGCGAAGAGCATCGGTTATTCGAGATATAATGGGTATGGGGGGAGCGCTAAAATTTCCCCAGCGGGTTGATGAGAAGGGTTGCCCACACGCATATTTTTCATGCGTATCGCCACCTAAAAATGTGTAGAGGCCTTGCGGCGGTTTGTGACTTGCCTTTTTTTTTCTGAGTAATAGTTTGGATAAGTTACTAGGATCAATATATAAAATCCTTACTTTGTCTCGTTTGATAGCCTCTATTTGCAGCATGTTTCTACAGCGTTTTACGGAAGAAATCCGATACTTTTTGTTGAATAATGATTGTATTTTGTATTCCACAAGGTTGTAATCATATTTTTTGTTTCCAACTGAGTATGTACTTAAGTATAAATTGTTATTCTTTAAATGGAAATGAGCGGTATTCCCATCTTCTCCTTGAAGTGAAAGATCAGTTGATAATGGCGTATGCTGCCTCTTATAGGTCACGTTGATGACTTTTACCGTTTCTTCTTTCGTGTTGACACTGGTGTTGGTGTTAATATGAATGGAGAAATAAAGATTTTTATTTTTTTGTTTTGCAGTCAGTTCACCCGCCGCATCGATATATAATGATTCAAATGTGATATTCCTTCTGTCATTTTTTTTACTGATGGTGTAATACGTATAATTGTTTTTCTTTCTATATTTGCTATACAAGCCAGAGAGTAAGTTATGGCTCTGACCTTGTATAAATATAAGATCACCATCCTCATTTAGCGTTACTCCCATATCGCTAAGTAAAGGCATGTTACAACTCCCTAAAAATACATAATCCTTAGTATTCTCTTTAGCAATGGTAGTTGGTACTAATGTAACATCTTCATTAATGCTGTCTGGTGAGTTGTGATAATTATAAAAATGGTTTTTCTTTGTGAGAAGAGTATGCATTGAATGATGAATAAAAGAGATGTTTTTGATTAGTGTATTAGAACGCGTTGGTGAAAAATCAGAGGCCTTCATCATTGGTGCGGAAGTGCTCAGTTTGTGTATATTCAGCGCTGAATGTAGTGATGTTGTCATAATCAACCTAAGGGTTACGGAACGTGAATCCTAAGCGTCGATTAATGTAATTCATTAAGCAGATGTTTAATTTAAAAAAAACTATGAATTTAAATCCGTAAAAAAAAATTCTTATAACTGAAATGTGAAATTAACATTTACTTATTGTTTTTGTCACAATCTATTGTTTGTCTTTCATCAAGTACAAGTTTTTTTCAAAAAATTTTGTATCACAACCATCACCAACACCCCTATTCCAGAAAATGTAGGTTAGACACTATTCGGGAAGGGTGGTATGTGTTTTCTTTATTATACTCAAATGTTATATTTCCAAGCTGTTTAGTTAAAGAAATAGATTTTCTGTCATTAAAATAAAATATGAGATTAGGTATTGTTGACGAAAATTTAGAAAGATAACCCGTACTCATAAAATCAATTTTAGTCAATAGGTATGTTGCATTTTCTTTGAATGATTTAACTTTAGAATGCAGATTGTCTACTAATAGCTGAAGTTCTTCACTGTTTAGTTGTGATGGATTGTCTTTAATCATTGCGATTTCTTGTTCTAGATTCTCTTTATCCCGCTTGCTTTCGTCTGTCAGTTTATAGCCTGTCCTTATATGATAGTTTATATTTTTTCCCATACTGCTTCTTTCTTTGCTCAAAAGGTTATTTTTTATCTTTTTGAGTGAATCAATGAAATCTTTATGAATGAGAATATCCTTAATTGAGTTATTTCTTCTTGTAAATAAATGAGATTTTATTTTATTATTTTTTTTGCATATCATTTCTAAATTAGTTAGGCAACGAATGTCATGGTTTTTTTCTATTTCCATGTCCATGTCATTGAGCGATTCAATGACATCAGATAATGTTTTTTCGGTATTGTTAAAAAAATCAACATCGCTGGTGTTCTGATAGGACTTGTTAATATAAGCTTGTCGGCTTACTATGTTTTTACTGTTTGACTCTTCAATGATTGGAAGAGGTAAATAATAAGTATTATTACTAATTTCTGTTGATACTATTGGCATTATTTTGTTTTCTCTAACTATTCTTGCATTTGGTGATAATGCCTGTAATTCAATTCTTTTTCTTTTTCTTTCATTCGAGTCGGGTGTGATACTAGTTTCTTTCGTATATTTTATTGAAGCGATATCCCCAGATAGCATGATTCCGGCAGTGCTTCTCGGTGCTACAACATAATTTCCTGGTTCATAACCTGTTCCCATTTGAAGTCTGAATTCAAGAGCTCTTGCCTCAATGGACAATTTATTGGTGTATTCGTTTTTTTTGTTAATTGATATATTGTGTTCTCTTTCATCGAGAAAATTGATCAGATCACTTTTCCTACTACTTTTTTCAATGAATCTTGAAAGATCTTTTTTGTCTATTTTTGATGTTAGATTTATACTTTTATCTATTTGTGAAAGTAAAATAATATTTGATTCTATGGGGAGAATTGTAAAGTAATTAATGTTGGCTGTTTTAAGTAACGTCTTTTCAAGACCTTGTCCTGTACCAGCTAAGAGCGCGATTAGCCCTGTTAATCTATTATCGAAAGAACAAGATATCTCATTATTATCCATTGTAGCAAAACTGATACTATGTTTTTTTGATAGCGCCCCAACAAAACCAACAAAATAGGCTGGAAAAAATGGGATGCCGCCTCTGGCTATACCACCAAAAATAGAGATATCGTTCGACTTTATGAGCGAAAGTTGATCATCATTTTTGAGACTTTTTAATAGGTTCGGTATCGCAACAGTGATGTCTTTATCACCAATGATGCTGTTAGGTAGGTTTTCAATCAGCGAGGTGTAATTATTATTCATATTGATGATATCGCCAGAAATTTTTCCTGTTTTTTCAGATGTTCGACACAAATTTGAAAAGTTTTTTATTGTTGATACCGTTGCACGTATTCCAGGGTCTATCGCATTTGCCATTATATAAATGGATTTTTGATAATTCTTTTCATGCCATTGATATTTCGATTTTTGTAAGTTTATTCGAAAATTATCAATCGCGTCACCGAATAAGGGGATCCATTTACTACTAAAATTACCAAAACGCGTCGAGCTAAATGGCTGGCCTGAGTCATAATATTCATGAGGGTCGGAACCCAATGCAGAGTATAGGTTTTGTGGCGGCTTATGAGAGAAACTTTTAGCGATATTATTGGGGAGTTCTATTCTGTTTGGATTAAGATAAATTATTCTCTTTTTTTTATTATGAATGGTTTCTAGTTGAAGCGTGTCCCTTGCTTTTTTAATCGAGAGTATATCGTAATTTTCAAGTGATTTTAATGTAATGATAGACTCATACTCTCTATAATTTACTGTGTTTTTTTCTCTTTTGAATTCAGATAAATACAATGCATTGTTTTTGCATGTAAATGTTAATGTAATACCATCATTTCTCTCAAATTTTATATCTTCAGGTATCCATTCCTCTTGTTCTGTTAAACGTAACGTGATATTTGTATTGGATGCTGATAAGGAGTATGTTTTACTATTCTTTTCTATATCGATAGTGTATTGCTTAGACGAGTCTTTCATTCTTCCTGTCAACTTTCCGTCTTCACTTATATGCAATGCATCAAATAAGTAATCATTTTTATTTGTTATGTCATGAGCACTGTAGCAGCAGTATTTTCTTGTCTTAAGATATTTGTTGTATAAGCCAGGTATCAACCCTTTGCGCTGTCCATTAACAAAAATAAGTCTGCCCTCCGCATCCAGCGTAATCCCCATATCCAAAACAAACTCTGTTTCGCAACTTCCCAGATAAACATAGTCTTTGGCATTGATGGATGAGGTGTCTTTTATCATTACCGGCACTAATTTTATATCGATATTGATCTCTTTGGCTGCATCCGAAAGAATTTTTTTATAAGATTCTTTTAGCTTATTGATGTGCTGAAGATCGAGCGCAGAGTTACGAATACGTGAAATGTCAGAATGTGATGTAGGGAAGGTGTTTGATCTTTCTCTCATGCCTTCACAAAAGTTATTATTGACTTGGTCTGATAGGTTGGATTTTATCTCTGCAATTAACATGCAGTGCCTCTGCCGATTGAATAGGTGATTTTGATATAAAACATAATGTAATCGATAGGATGCAGTTTATTTTTCAAGTATCGACTGTTTTTTGTATATTTTCATTTTTTGTAATAATTATATGGTTTTGGAAAAAATTACATGACAATATTAATCATAATCTGTAAATATCATTTCCAATAGAAATTATAGGAGTAGCTTCACTCTAAACTGTATCATTTACTTGAGAGATATTTATCAGGTCTGTTGAGTTAAGTCGGTAGGAATGGTATTGGAGTCGACTCGCCGAATACGAATAATTTCTTTAAATTTCTAGAAATTTAAGTCTACTGACATGTACGTGCTTCCGCATATTCTCCACGTTACAAACCCGGTTTCTGTGCGGATCGGGCATGAGGTAGAAAGCGGAAGTTCAGTATGTTGGCGGTGAGTGGGCTTTGGTTTTCAGGTGGTGCCCTGTTTCATTGACAGGAGGAGGACGGGTCTTGCTATCCGTTAACATGGGCGGGGCACTCCGTTCATCGAACTGAATGACCCGTAATTTGACCCACTTTTTTCCAGATACCCAGGGATAACTAAGAACGCACCGGGAAAGATTTTTATGCCACGTTGGTTACATTACAAACACATAGGGATTTATAGGAACGTATAGGGAGGCATAAAAAAGGAGAAGTGGTGCCCGGACTCGGAATCGAACCAAGGACACGGGGATTTTCAATCCCCTGCTCTACCGACTGAGCTATCCGGGCAACGGGGCGCATTAAACCGTATTGGCCGCTTGCCGTCAACGGGTTTGTGCAGTAAAAGCATCAAAACCACGTTGATTGCCGACTTTTCAGTCAGGGTGACGCATTTATCAGCGCCGTGCCCCAAGAACTGTCAGGTCAGCGCACCGTTTTTGCGGCATAGCGCAAAACGCAGTACATCCTCGGCCAGACGGCGGGCGGTTGCAATGTCATCCGCGTGGTGTTTGACCATTAACCGGCTCAGGCAGCCTTCGAGAATCAATTCCATCTGTTGAGCGACCATTTCTGGATCGTCCGTTTCCAACTGCGCCAGAAGCTCGCGCGTGTACTGAAGTGATGCCTGTTTTTGACGCTCTGCAATCTGATGAATAGGGTGATGGATATCAGGATAGAAACTGCATGCGGCAATAAACAAGCAGCCGGGATAGCGTTGGTTTTGTAACGCCTCATGCAATACCTGATAGCGTGCCAGCAGCTTTTCCTCAACGGAGAGCGCTTCATCCAATAGCAATTGACGCCGCCAGGTATCCACCTGCTGGCTATGGTGCCGCAGGCAATCATAGAGGAGTGCTTCACGATCTGGCCAGAAGGCGGTCATGGCCTCGGCAGTGATGCTGTGCTTCTCAGCCAGGGTGTCTAACGTTAAGGCAGCAACGCCCTGTTGTTCCAGTAAAATCAGCGCGTTCTCAAGGACCTCGTCCCGCTGTAGTTGCATGATATTCCCCTTGATTCAGACCGGGGCCGCCACCGTGGCTCATTGCCCCAGTTTTTGCAAATGTGCCCGGAACGCCTCGGCATTCATAAAACCGGTAATGCGTGAGTCGGGAATTTCCCGGCCATTACTGTCAAAAAAGAGTATGGTTGGTAACCCCATAACCTGGAATTTTTTTAGCAATGCGTTTTGCTGCGCGTTGTTGGCGGTCACATCCGCCTGAAGAAGTTGAAACCTCGCCAGATCCTGTTTGACGCCCGCATCGCTGAAGGTGTACTTCTCAAACTCTTTGCAGGCTACACACCAGTCGGCATACAAATCCAGCATAGCAGGGCGCTGGCTGCTGGTGAGGGATTGGTTCAACCCCTCCAGATGATGAACAGGTGTAAACGGCAGGGTTGATGTGTGCGTGGTGCTGGCTTGGCTGGATGAAGGCATTAGCCACTCTTGCAATGGACGAGCGGCGGTCACGGCACCAATCAAAAGCAGCAGTTGTATCAAGCGCATTCCGCGCCAATGGCTGTGCAAGCCCTGCATGATCAGCCAAGCCAGGAAGGAGATTATCAGCAGGCTCCACAGGCGCGCTCCCCAGATATCGCCGACAACACGTTCCAGCAGAAAGACCGGTAAGGCCAGAATGACAAAGCCAAAGGCGGTTTTGATGTGCTGCATCCACGGGCCGCTGCGGGGTAAAAAGCGATTGCCAAACAGGGTTATGGCGATAAGCGGCAAGCCCATGCCGAGCGCATAGAGATAAAGAATCCCGCCACCGGCGACGCTATTACCGCTTTGCGCAATGTAGAGCAGGATGGCGCTGAGTGGGGCGGTGGTGCAGGGCGAGCAAATCAGCCCGGCCAATGCCCCCATGCAAAAAACCCCGCCAAGGGAGCCGCTTTGTTGCCGATTGCTCCACAGTGCCAGGCGGGTTTGCAGGGTGGAGGGCATCTGTAGGTTATAGAGACCAAACATCGACAGCGCAAGTGCGATAAACAGCAGTGACAAGCCGATCAACACGGCTGGATGCTGTAGCGCTGCTTGAAAGCGCAGCCCTGCTGCCGCGATGATAATGCCGAGCAGGGTGTAGGTCAGCGCCATTCCTTGCACATAGGTGAATGCCAGCAGCAGGGTTCGGCGTACAGATAATTGCTTTTTGCGGCCAAGAATCAGCCCGGAAATCAGCGGATACATTGGGAGTACGCAGGGGGTGAAGGCAACACCGATACCGATTAACAGCGCCCAAAGTGGAGAAAACGGCAGCGGTGCTGGTGTTATAGGCGCTGTGGCGGGCAGAGCCGTATTGCTGGGCGTTGGCTGATGGCCTGCGGTCACTGCATTTAATGGGATTTCTCGCGTTTCAGGGGGGTAGCAAAAACCTGCATCAGCACAGCCCTGATAGGTAACTTGCACCGTTGCGCCTGCGGTGCTCTGCGTAATAGGGATGGTTACCGTGAGGCTATCGCGAAAGATTGCCACTTCACCAAAAAAATCGTCTTTATGCGGCAGGCCAGCGGGTAAGGATATGTCGCCTAATACAGCTTGGCTGGGAGTAATACTGATTTTGTCGCGATAGAGGTAATAGCCTGGGTGGATTTGCCAGCGTAGCGTCAGTGTCTCTTGCTGTTGCTGAAAATCGAAAGCAAATGCGCGATCTACCGTCAGGAAGCGGCTGTTTTGTACCGGCGATGACGGCGCAAACAGGGATGCGCCTGCCAGTTGAGGGCAGATCAGCGTGCTTAACAGCAGGATCAGCGTAAGGATGCGGTTAGCCATGTCAGGTAATCTTTGTCGCCGTCCGTGATCGGAACCACCAGAAGTTCCGGGGTTTGATAAGGGTGTTGCTGTTTCAGGCGTTGCAGCAGTGCATGTTGGTGCAAGGTATCGCTCTTGATCACCAGTTGCACTTCCTTTTGCTGCTCCAGCTTACCTTCCCAGATATAGAAAGAGTGCGCGCCAGGCAGTGCTGTGACACAGGCTGCCAGCCCGGCATTGAGCACATCCATCGCCAACTGTTGTACTATGGGTTCGTCAGGTGCCGTACACAGGACAACGATGGCGGTGCAGCTCGCAGGATTTTCCATGGTCACCCCAGTGAAAGAGGAACTGGGGGTACTATACCCTGCTTTGGGGGCTGAGGGGAATGGATGCCGGGCGGCGAAACACCGCCCGGGGTGAATGCCGGAGGGCCATTACAGCACCAGATTTCCCAGAATAAAGCCAAAGATGACGGATAGCGTAATTGCCATAACGCCAGGCACCAGGAACGCATGGTTGAAGACGTACTTGCCGATTCGGGTTGAACCGGTGTCATCCATTTCTACGGCAGCAAGCAGCGTGGGATAAGTGGGTAACACGAACAGCGCTGACACGGCAGCAAAAGACGCCACGGCAGTGACTGGCGTCACGCCCAACAATAGCGCCGCAGGCATCAGCGCTTTGGCTGTCGCCGCCTGTGAGTAGAGCAGGGTAGAGGCAAAAAATAGGATTACCGCCAGCATCCACGGGTAATTCTGCAGCAATGCGCCTGCCGTGCCCTGAATTTCACCGATGTGTGCTTTTACGAACGTATCGCCTAACCAGGCCACGCCCATTACACAAATGCAGGCGCTCATGCCGGATTTGAAGGTGCTGGCAGAGAGGATTTTTGCGGTATCCAGCTTACAGGTGATGCAGATCAGGGTCGCGACGGTCAACATAAAGACCACAATGGCTTCGTTACGGGGCAGTATGGGTTTGGCAATCAGCCCGACGGTATCGCTGATGGCGGTGGCGTAAAGCATCACTGCGACAATACCCACTAAAAACAGCAGCACGGAGCGCTTGGCCCCCGTTTTTATCTCCAGCGTGCTGACACCGCGCAGCACGGTTTCACCCTTTGCCAACCGTGCCTGATAAATCTCATCGTCTTTCAATTCCTTGCCCAGAAAATTGGTCACCACGGCGGTAAGCAACACCGCGCACAAGGTGGTAGGGATACAGATCCCGAGCAGTAGTAGATAGCTGACGCCTTTCGGTTCAAGAATACTGGCAACGAAAACCACGGCGGCGGAAATCGGTGAGGCTGTGATGGCGATTTGTGACGCCACAACGGCAATCGATAACGGGCGGGAGGGGCGAATCCCTTGTTCTTTCGCCACTTCTGCAATCACAGGTAGCGTTGAGAACGCCGTGTGCCCTGTTCCCGCCAGCAATGTCATAAAATAGGTGACAACAGGGGCCAAAAAGGTGACGTATTTAGGCTGACGCCGTAGCAACTTTTCCGCCAGACTCACCAGATAATCCATGCCTCCTGCGACCTGCATGGCCGCGATGGCGGCGATCACCGCCATGATGATTTGAATTACGTCGAAGGGAATGGCACCGGGTTTGATTTGAAACACCAGTGTCAGAACCAACACGCCAAGACCGCCCGCGAAACCGATACCGATCCCACCGAGCCGTGCACCGAGGTAGATAGCCAATAAAACGATAACCAACTCAAAGGCAAACATAGCAATGCTCCTTTTTCAGATAAGAAATTCTTATGGTTATGAGCAAACCTGAGGCCATAAAAAAGGCACGCCCGCAGAATGCCGACGTGCCTGTCAGGAGTAACGCTAGCGCCCGATAGCGGGGCGCTGAGTTAACCGATCGGACGCTTAAGACGCGTCGTTGTCATCCGTGTAACGTTTGGCCTTGTAGGCTGGGTGCATCAGGTTTTGTACCGAGAAAATGTCATCCAGTTCACTTTCGGTCAGCAGACCGCGCTCCAGCACCACTTCACGCACGCTCTTACCGGTTTCGGCGCAAATCTTGCCGACAATGTCGCCATTATGGTGACCAATAAACGGGTTGAGATAGGTAACAATGCCGATGGAGTTGAACACGTAGGCTTCGCATACCGATTTGTTGGCGGTGATACCGTTAACGCATTTTTCCAACAGGTTGTGGCAGGCGTTGGTAAGAATATGGATAGATTCAAACATCGCCTGACCGATAACCGGTTCCATCACGTTGAGCTGCAACTGACCCGCTTCAGAGGCCATGGTGACGCAGGTATCGTTGCCAATCACCTTGAAGCACACCTGATTGACCACTTCCGGTACCACCGGATTGACCTTGGCGGGCATGATGGAAGAGCCTGCCTGCAATTCCGGCAGGTTGATTTCATTGAGGCCAGCGCGCGGGCCGGAAGAAAGCAGTCTAAGGTCGTTACAGATCTTCGACATCTTCACCGCCAGGCGTTTCAGCGCACCGTGCACCATCACGTAAGCGCCGCAGTCAGAGGTGGCTTCAATCAAATCTTCAGCCGGCACGCACGGCAGACCGCTCACTTCTGCCAGACGTTGCACTGCCAACTGTTGGTAACCGTCCGGTGTGTTTAACCGCGTGCCGATGGCCGTTGCGCCCAGGTTCACTTCCAGCAGTAATTCGCCGGTGCGCAGCAGGTTTTTGTTCTCTTCTTTCAGCAACACATAGAAAGCATGGAATTCCTGACCCAGCGTCATCGGCACCGCGTCCTGCAACTGGGTGCGCCCCATCTTCAGGATGGTTTCGAATTCTTTAGCCTTGCGCTCGAAGCCATCCGCCAACTGGGTGATGGCCTCAATTAACGTCAGGATGGCGCTGTACACCGCAATACGAAAACCGGTGGGATAGGCATCGTTGGTGGACTGGCACTTGTTCAAATGATCGTTAGGGTTGAGGTACTGGTATTCGCCTTTGTTGTGGCCCATCAGCTCCAGGCCAATATTCGCCAGCACTTCGTTGGTGTTCATGTTTACCGAGGTGCCCGCACCGCCCTGATACACATCAACCGGGAACTGATCCATGCATTTGCCGTTGTTCAACACTTCGTCGCAGGCACGGATAATGGTATCGGCGATCGGGCGGGGAATGGTTTTCAACTCGCGGTTCGCCAGGGCTGCGGCCTTTTTGACCATCACCATGCCACGCACGAATTCGGGAATATCGCTGATTTTGTGGTTGCTGATGTAGAAATTTTCAATGGCCCGCAGGGTATGAATGCCATAGTAGGCATCGGCGGGAACTTCACGGGTACCTAACAGGTCTTCTTCAATACGGATGTTGTCTGACATGAGTGCCTTCTCTTGAATCCTGCAATTTGATGAGAACGCGTTTTGCTAACCATCTTGGTGTTAACAAAAAAGCGTGTTAACAAATAATCGTGCCAATAAATGCGAGTTATTATCACGATGGTGTTACCACAAAATGTACCACCACAGGCAACAGTCGCAGAACGATTGACCATAACTGCCTCCGCTGGGGTGATGATATATTGTATAGAATCCCAAAAGCGTAGTTTCGATCACTCAATGAAGATGTGTAATTAATAAAGTAAATAAATTGTGATAGTCGTCACTCGTGATTATTGCACAATGAAATTTTCTGCCTGCAGGTTGAAAATGCCCGCTTGCGCTACCACTTCATTAAATTATAAGGGTTGATGTTGGATCTCTGGTGATATGTCTTCATGATGGCCAGATGCACAACACATGACGGCAGCCTGTGAATCAGGCGGGCATTGATCATATTAGTTTTTATAACAATCAGTTAAATAAATCAGGAGAATCCAGTGCGCTGGTTACCGCTATTCCTACTCTTTCTTTTTGCCTACATTGAAATTTCGCTGTTCATCCGCGTTGCGGAAGTGCTGGGCGTCGCGGTGACGTTGCTGCTGGTGGTGTTCACCTCCTGTATTGGCGTTTCTTTGGTACGCAATCAGGGTGTGAAAACGTTTATTCAAATGCAGCAGAAAATTGCGGCGGGAGAGAGCCCAGCGGCGGAAATGGTCAAAAGCGTATCGCTGGTACTGGCGGGCTTTTTGCTGCTGCTTCCCGGTTTTTTCACTGACTTCCTTGGATTGCTGCTGCTGTTGCCCCCGGTGCAAAAGCGGTTGACGGTCAAACTGATGCCTCATCTGCATATTTGGCGCGGCGCTGGCACCACATCGTCCGGCAGCAACGGCAATACCTTTGACGGTGAGTTCTACCGCAAAGATGACGATCGCAAAAACCTCGAGCATAAAGACGAGCAAGACAAATGATACTGATTGGGGGGAAGATATTAACTGTATGTTTTATATGTTTTTTTAATTTCACCCCGTCAAAATTTCATCACTATCGCAAAAAAAATCCTTTTTCTCCCTTGAAGGGAAGCGAATCGTCCCCACTTAGAAATTCACAAGGCGGGTATGAGAATGTACCCGGCGTTAATCCCAAACTGATATGGACTTTCTCAAAGGAGAGCTATCAATGAAAATTCGTCCATTGCATGACCGCGTGATCGTCAAGCGTAAAGAAGTCGAGTCCAAATCTGCTGGCGGTATTGTTCTGACCGGTTCTGCTGCGGCTAAATCTACCCGTGGTGAAGTGCTGGCAGTGGGCCATGGCCGCATTCTGGAAAACGGCGACGTAAAACCGCTGGATGTGAAAGTTGGCGATATCGTCATTTTCAATGATGGCTATGGCGTGAAAGCCGAGAAGATCGACAACGAAGAAGTCCTGATCATGTCTGAAAGCGACATCCTGGCGATTGTTGAAGCGTAATCATCTGAATCGAACGAATTTAAGGGAAATAAACCATGGCAGCTAAAGACGTAAAATTCGGCAATGACGCGCGCGTAAAAATGCTGCGCGGTGTGAACGTTCTTGCTAACGCAGTGAAAGTGACTTTAGGCCCGAAAGGCCGCAACGTCGTTCTGGATAAATCTTTTGGTTCTCCGATCATTACCAAAGACGGCGTGTCCGTAGCGCGTGAAATCGAGCTGGAAGACAAGTTCGAAAACATGGGCGCTCAGATGGTGAAAGAAGTGGCCTCCAAAGCGAACGACGCAGCGGGCGACGGCACCACCACGGCAACCGTACTGGCACAGGCAATCGTGAACGAAGGTCTGAAAGCCGTTGCCGCAGGCATGAACCCGATGGATCTGAAACGCGGTATCGATAAAGCGGTTATCGCTGCGGTTGAAGAACTGAAAAAACTGTCCGTACCTTGCGCTGACACTAAAGCCATTGCTCAGGTCGGTACCATCTCTGCCAACTCTGATGACACAGTGGGTAAACTGATCGCTGAAGCCATGGAGAAAGTGGGCAAAGAAGGTGTTATCACCGTAGAAGAAGGCTCCGGCTTACAAGATGAACTGGCCGTTGTGGAAGGGATGCAGTTCGATCGCGGTTATCTCTCCCCGTATTTCATCAACAAACCGGAAACCGGTTCTGTTGAGCTGGAAAGCCCGTTCATCCTGCTGGCTGACAAAAAAATCTCCAACATTCGTGAAATGCTGCCGGTACTGGAAGCCGTTGCCAAAGCAGGCAAACCGCTGCTGATCATCGCAGAAGATGTTGAAGGTGAAGCGCTGGCAACGCTGGTGGTGAACACCATGCGCGGTATCGTTAAAGTTGCCGCTGTGAAAGCACCGGGCTTCGGCGATCGTCGTAAAGCCATGCTGCAAGATATCGCCACCCTGACTGCGGGTACCGTTATCTCTGAAGAGATCGGTCTGGAGCTGGAAAAAGCCACGCTGGAAGATCTGGGTCAGGCAAAACGCGTTGTGATCAACAAAGACACCACCATCATCATCGACGGTGTGGGTGATGAAGTAGTTATCCAAGGTCGTGTTGGTCAGATTCGTCAGCAGATCGAAGATGCAACTTCCGATTACGATCGCGAAAAACTGCAAGAGCGCGTTGCCAAACTGGCAGGCGGCGTTGCCGTTATCAAAGTCGGCGCAGCCACTGAAGTGGAAATGAAAGAGAAGAAAGCACGCGTTGAAGATGCGCTGCACGCGACCCGTGCTGCCGTTGAAGAAGGCGTGGTTGCTGGTGGTGGTGTTGCGCTGATTCGCGTAGCTAATGCCATTCGCGAAATGCAAGCTGAAAACGAAGATCAGAACGTGGGTATTCGTGTTGCGCTGCGCGCGATGGAAGCTCCGCTGCGTCAAATCGTGGAAAATGCCGGTGAAGAACCTTCCGTTGTGGCTAACAACGTGAAAGCAGGCGAAGGTAACTACGGTTACAACGCCGCAACAGAAGCTTACGGCAACATGATCGACATGGGTATTCTGGATCCGACCAAAGTAACCCGTTCTGCACTGCAATACGCTGCATCCATTGCTGGTCTGATGATCACCACCGAATGTATGGTGACCGAGTTGCCGAAAGAAGATAAAGGCGACTTAGGTGCTGCTGGCGGTATGGGTGGCATGGGCGGTATGGGTGGTATGGGCGGTATGATGTAATCAACGCCGGGCACTCGCGCGTCGCGCCGAGGCCCGGATGAGTAACATCAACACGCTTTTACGCTTAACATGAACACTATCTGGTCTATCACCAGATAGTGTTTTTTTATGCCCTGTTTTTGTCTTTTTTTCTGTGCAAGCGGCGATCAAATTTAGCCAATGCGCTGTCAAAGATTAAAAAAATGTTATCATATTGCGCATCCAACGGTGGTGGGGTGTGCTAATACGTGATGTTTGTGCGCTACAATACGTGCCGTGTTATGTATTCAAACCCGGCGAGCAAGACTGACACCACGGGCATGAGTGATGAAAGCGCAACCTAGCGAAACGGTATCGTTCATCGTCATGCACCACCCGCCACCATTGGAGTAGGGATATGCCCGATGCAGCGCTAACACTGCTGCGCAACATAGCATGGTTGCACGCGACCGATTGGTTAAAAGACGCGCCGATGGCGTTGCCATCACCTGTCGATACCTGGCTGAAAGAAACTGGTTCGATGACCCAGCGGCTGGAACGACATTGCACACAGTTGACGGTAGTACCGTACTATAATGGTTACGTGGCGACTGAGATGCTGGGTGATGAGCAGCGCGAGTTACCACACAGCGCGCGTTATTGGTTGCGAGAGGTGATAATCTACGGTGATGGACAGCCCTGGGTGGCCGCCAGAACCTTGATTCCGCCCTCAGCCCTTGATACCTCTGTGTCGGCGTTGACGACGCTTGGTGATACCCCGCTTGGGCGCTATCTGTTTAAACAGGATTCCCTGCAACGCGATTACATTCATATTGGGCGCTGTGAAAACCTGTGGGCGCGGCGATCCCGTTTGCGTTTGTTTAATCAGCCAATACTGCTGACAGAATTGTTTTTGCCCTCGTCGCCTGCCTATCATTTTCAAGGCGTTGAACGGGGTAACCGTTAAGGAGAAATGACGTTGGAACGAAGTATGACAGCGGGAAAATGGGGCGCTTATTGTCGGTTAATGCGAATTGATAAGCCGATTGGTTCCCTGCTGTTGCTCTGGCCAACCCTCTGGGCATTATGGCTGGCAGGCGGCGGTGTGCCGAGGCCGTGGACGCTGTTGGTCTTCGTCGCGGGCGTATTTCTGATGCGTGCGGCAGGTTGTGTGATCAATGATTACGCCGATCGCCATTTTGATGGGCATGTAAAACGCACTGCGTCTCGTCCCTTACCCAGCGGCCTGGTGAGCGAGCAGTCGGCAAAAGTGCTGTTTGTGGTTCTGGTGCTGTTGGCGTTTGCGCTGGTGCTGACGTTGAATCGCATGACCATTTGGCTCTCCGTGGCGGCGTTGGCATTGGCATGGATATACCCCTTCATGAAACGCGTCAGTCACCTGCCACAGTTTGTGTTGGGCGCCGCGTTCGGTTGGTCGATTCCCATGGCGTACGCCGCAGTCAGTGAATCCCTGCCCGCAAGCGCCTGGATCATGTTTTTGGCCTACATCTGCTGGACCGTTGCCTATGACACACAATATGCCATGGTCGATCGCGATGATGACCTCAAGATTGGCATCAAATCCACCGCCATTCTGTTCGGGCGCTTTGATACCTTGATCATCGGCTTGTTGCAGGCGAGCATGCTGGCATTGATGGTGGTGCTAGGCATGCAAATGAAGCTGGGGGCGGCATTTTACCTCACGGTACTGATGGCGGCGGGTTTGTTCGGCTATCAGCAATGGCTGACCGCAGGACGTGAGCGTGATGCCTGTTTCCGTGCGTTCCACAACAATAACTATGTGGGGATGGTGTTGTTTGCGGGGATTGTGCTGGGGCTCTGAGGGTCCCCGGCATCACACAGGGTGTGTGATGCCGGAGTAAAGCGGCAATAAACCGCGCAGTAGGCTACGCTTGTGCGACGTCCTGCTTTTCGTCTTCCGCTTCAGCGCTGGCCGGCGTGCTGGCACTTTCAATCGTCAACCGGACTTCCGGTGTGATCAAATCGCTAAGAATGCGGTAGAGTTCTAAGGTATTGCGCGTATCCACGCTGCTGCTGTCGCTGATGTAACCCTCTTGGCGTAGCGTGGCGACCAGCGTTGAGAACACGGCCTTATCGAAGAACTCCGGCGCGTTAATGCCATGCAGCACGGATAGGCGCTGCGCCATATTTCGGCTCTCTTTTTCCAACGTACCGCGGTTCATTTCCGGGTTAGCCCCGAGTAATGACAGCGTAATGGCGTAACGTTGCAGGGTTTCCCGCACGCCGGCAGCCAGCAATTGGAGTGTGCGAATACGTAGCGGGTTCAGCACCAGCGCATCGTGCTTGATGATAATCAGTTCCTGACGCACCAACTCTGCGGTCAACGTTTCAATGACGCCAGGCAGTGCTTCTTTGCTGTAATGCAAGAACAGCTCGGCTTGAATTAACGGGTAAATCAACGACATCTGTCGTGTTAACTCATCCGGCGTGATCCTTCCACGGTGCATGACAATGCTGGCAATCATCGATGGCAGCACCAGCAAGTGCTGAATGTTATTGCGATAATAAGTCATCAACACGGCCTGTTCACGCGGCAGAATGATGATCTCACCAATGTTGTCTTGTTCGACTTCGAATTTGTTCATTGCCAGCGCGTGTTCCAGCAGTTCCGGCGCAGTCTTTTTCGGCGCCGTGACATCTTTGCTGTAAGGCACGTTGCGCAGCAATTGCAAATAGCAGTCCAGTTGCTCATGCATTTGCTCACGGGTCAGCGCACGTTGACGTGACGCCAGCAGTGCCGTGGAGCACAGGTTCATGGCATTCGCCGCGGCGGCATTGTTAATCCGCACCATAATGATATCGGCAATATCCTGCACGGTAGGTGTGAGCCAGGTAGGGCGCTGCGCTTCAATCGGATCAATAGCCTCGCGCCACTGCGGTACATGGTGGTTGAGGTAAGGCGTCAGCGACAGCGGCTCGCCAAAATTCACATAGCCTTGCCCCAGATTGCGCAGTTTGCGTAACCC
>NZ_JAGFPF010000731.1:0-995 GCF_025962695.1 Candidatus Symbiopectobacterium sp. NZEC135
CGCAGTTCTTCGTTCAACTGACGCAGCGTGTTGTTGCGAATATCCTGCGCCTCTTTGATTTGATACGCTTTTGCATCCGCGTTGGCCTTATTGCTTCCTCCCTGATAGAGGTTGTAACGCATTCTGACCATCGCCTGCCACTCGTTGCTTTGTCCGCGTACGCCGTCCACGTTGTTATTCATATTGCGGTCGAGCTCGACGTTGACACGAGGATAATAGGAGGACTTTGCAGCCTCATATTGTTGTTGTGTCGCTGTGATGTCAGATTCGGCGGATTTGAGGATCGGGCTGTTGGTCAGCATGACGCGCCGGGCCTCTGCCAGCGAGGCGGGAATGGTTAACAATGCGGTATCTGGCAGTATCAGGTTATCGGGCTCGATACCTGTAACGCTAAAGTAGTTGGTCTTTGCGTCATCCAGATTGGTCTGCTCGGTAAGCAGATTGTTCCTGGCCTGTGCCAAACGCGCTTCTGCCTGCTCGAGATCTGCCAGACGCGCAACGCCTTGCTGGCTGCGCAGCCGGATCTGATCGTAGATACGCTCGTGATTAGCGAGATTGTTTTGTGCCAGTTTGACAAATTCTGCCCGTTGCAGCACATCAAGGTAAACCTGGACCGTATTCAAGGCCACGTTCTCAGACGTGTTCAGTACTTTATAGGCGCGAGAATTAACGGTAGCGCGCTGCCGACCGACTTCACTCGACGTAGCAAACCCGTCAAACAGCGTTTGTTGTAAAGTGATACTGGATTCACGGCGTTGCAGTTCTGTTTTGCCGCCGCTGGCGCGCGTAGAAACGGTATCCGTTTGCTCACGACCGGTCCCTGCGTTCATATTGATTGACGGCAAGTATCCGCCCTTGGCGGAGCGTAAATCATGATCGGCGGAGAGCCGACTGTTCACCGACGCACTGACTTCGGGATGCGTGGCAAGAGTTTGTTTGATTACATCCTGTAAAGTCGCGGCGCTGGAGGGCTGTGCGACCATAATCCCTAAAGG
>NZ_JAGFPF010000730.1:0-995 GCF_025962695.1 Candidatus Symbiopectobacterium sp. NZEC135
CTTTATTTATGTCGGTGATGTGGCTGCGGTTAACCTGTGGTTCTGGCAGCACGGCGTTTCCGGTATTTTCAACTGCGGAACGGGCCGTGCCGAGTCATTCCAGGCCGTGGCCGATGCCGTGCTGGATTTCCACAAGAAAGGCCAGGTGGAATACATCCCCTTCCCTGAAAAACTGAAAGGCCGTTACCAGGCATTCACGCAGGCAGACTTGACCAAACTGCGCGCGGCGGGTTATGACAAGCCATTCAAAACGGTTGCTGAAGGTGTCAGCGACTACCTGACCTGGCTGAACCGCTCCGCGTAAACGCCACAATAATGTGCGGCCGCACGCAGGGATGGCCGCACGTTCCCGGTACGCAGCAGGCACCGGATTGCATCCTTCGATGGCATTCTTCTGTCCACCAAGAAACAGAACATAAAAGATAAACGCTATGAAAATCCTGGTGATCGGCCCGTCATGGGTGGGCGACATGATGATGTCCCACAGCCTGTATCGTTCGCTCAAAGCGCAGTACCCGGATGCACAGATTGATGTCATGGCGCCGGCCTGGTGCCGTCCGCTGCTGGCCCGTATGCCGGAAGTGCGTCAGGCGTTGGCGATGCCGCTCGGGCACGGCGCGCTGGCATTAGGTGAACGTCGACGTTTAGGTGTCTCGCTGCGCGAACAGGGTTACGATCGGGCCTATGTGTTGCCGAACTCGTTTAAATCCGCGCTGGTGCCCTTCTTTGCCAAGGTGCCAGAGCGTACTGGCTGGCGCGGCGAAATGCGTTATGGCTTGCTTAACGATGTGCGGGTATTGGACAAAGCAGCGTTCCCTCTGATGGTACAGCGCTATGTCGCACTGGCCTATCCGCGCGACCAGATTCACCGGGCTGAAGATCTTCCGCAGCCGCTGTTATGGCCGCAGCTACAGGTTACACAGGCAGAAATCGACGCCGTGCTCCCCACTTTTGATTTAGTAAGCGAGCGCTCACTTATTGGTTTCTGCCCCGGC
>NZ_JAGFPF010000732.1:0-995 GCF_025962695.1 Candidatus Symbiopectobacterium sp. NZEC135
TTGACGCCCGCCATGTCACATTACGTGTGGAAGATACAACTGGCGCCGTGGCTGAAACGACATTGATTCAACGTTTGCTGGCACCGGGCGTGACGCGCCAGGAAATTCGTACCAATGGACTTTCTGCAACCCTGTTTACGCCAGAAGGCGCTGGCCCTCATCCATTGGTCATTGTTCTTAATGGTTCTGGCGGAGGAACGCCAGAGCAACGTGCTGCACTATTCGCCGCTCACGGGTATAGCGGGCTGGCGTTGGCGTATTTTAACGCGCCAGGAAGGCCTGATTCTATTTCCGCGACACCATTGGAGTATTTTCAGCAGGCGCTTGATTGGGCGGTGGATACGTTGCAGCCGAAAAAGGGGTTTATAGCCGTGGCTGGGCATTCTCGCGGTGGTGAACTGGCACTGCTGCTAGGCGCGACATTTCCCGAGCGCGTCTCTGCAGTGATTGGCTATGTTCCCAGTGCCGTGGTGCATGGCACCCTGCGAGCAGGCCGCCCTGATGAACCTCGGGATGCCACTGCCTGGACCTGGCATGGGCAACCTCTCCGTAATGTTTGGCAGGGTAACCCGGAGGCAGACTGGCACGCCTTCGATCATCCACCACAACCCGGTGCACCTATTCGTCAAGCTCCGGCGTTTGTCGCGGTTCTGCGTGATACAGAGAGTCTGGCTGCTGCACGTATTCCGGTAGAACGTATTACCGGTCCTGTGCTGTTGATTTCAGGTACTGATGACGGATTCTGGCCATCATCGGATTATTGTGAGCACATTGTCACTACTCTGGCGGATAAACAGCACCCTTGGCCCGTCGAGCATCTGCGCAACGAGCATGCCGGACATGCCATCGGATTTCCGTTCCTCCCGACAACGGAGATTGCCAAAGTGCATCCAGTCGCAGGAGTAGTGATTGATGGCGGCGGGACACCGCTTGCCAATGCCCGGGCAAACCGACAGAGCTGGCAGCGCGTACTGGCATTTTTGTCTGCGGCAACG
>NZ_JAGFPF010000733.1:0-994 GCF_025962695.1 Candidatus Symbiopectobacterium sp. NZEC135
TCAATCTACCGGTAAGGGCTTCTGTACCAATGAATTGCCAATTCACCATGCTGTTGACCAATCAGCCAATTGGGCTACAAATGTTTTGTTTAAGCAACTCAGATGCACCGTTTGCTACCAGAGCAGAGAAATCCAAATTTTCCTATTTCATTATCTAGCTCATAATTAGATATCAAATAATTTCGCATTCAAAATGCTGAAATACCAATTTACGGAATTAAAAAACGCAACTTGAAAAAACGGAAAGTACCCGCATATAAAACATGGGTTTGTTTACCCGTATCCGTATAGGAGAGAGTTATGTCGCTAATTGTCGGACCACATGAACATGTGGGAAGGAATGGTGGTTCTTTTCAAGAATGCGAAGTGTTAATGCTGACCAATACCTCTTGGAAGATATATGGTAGGTTTTGCACAATCCGTGATAATGAATATGCTCCACCAACAAGTGTGGCAGGGCGTAAATGGGTCCAAATTTATCGAACCCCGGATAACTTCGAATAGGCTTGAACTGCAAAGAGAACCGATAGCATCTCCTGCAACTTTCATATCACACTAATTATTGGAGCCTTATATGGTAGGTACAGTAAACCTTCCCCATGCTTGCCCGAATTGTCAAAAGACAGCGCACACTTCAAGCGAACTTTTGCAGCTTTTTGGATTCCGAACTGTTCCAGCAGGTGCAACCAATCAAAGCTGGTGCCGCGAGTGCCGCTCTACAGCAAAAAAATAATTGACTGTGGGTATCTCAGGCTAGCAATTTATCATTTTAAAAGCAGCTATTTAGGCCCTTTCTGGGCCTTTTTAACATAATGTCGCCTTCGCTAATCATTTACAATCATCAGTTATTTTCACAACAGCCGCGTTGAACACAGCAGCGTTTTCAGAGGCAAACATGGCAATGCCTTTGACAGACTTGCCTTCTTTTAAGATACCGGTGGTCAATGCCTCATCCACCGTATCGAGCCTGAACGCCTTGTTGTCAGGAGAGTAC
>NZ_JAGFPF010000734.1:0-994 GCF_025962695.1 Candidatus Symbiopectobacterium sp. NZEC135
AACCCCGTTCGCCAATGCCTCTTTTGCCGGGGTGTATCGCGAGTTTGGCGAGACGCCGACGCCAGAAGGGCCACCGCTGGTGGGTAACGAGGGAGAGCAGCCATGATCATTTTTACCCTGCGTCGCCTGTTGCTGTTGCTGATAACCCTGCTGCTGCTAACGCTGGTCGGCTTTAGCCTCTGTTATTACACGCCCAACGCCCCGCTGGGCGGTGCGACGCTGTTTGACGCCTATGGTTTCTTTATGCGCAGCCTGATGCGCGGCGATCTCGGCATTTCGTCGATTAACGGCGAATCGATCAGTGTGCAGTTAAAAGAAGTGCTTCCCGCCACCATCGAGCTGTGCGTGCTGGCCTTCTCACTCTCGTTGTTGGTGGGTATTCCGCTCGGCGTCACCGCAGGCGTGATGCGCAATAAAACCCCCGACATCATCATCAGCGCCATCGCCTTGGTGGGCTTTTCTATTCCGGTATTCTGGCTGGCGCTGTTGCTGACGCTGCTGTTCTCGCTGCAACTCGGCTGGTTGCCGGTTTCAGGCCGTTTCGATCTGCTCTATCAGGTTGAACCGGTGACCGGGTTTGCGCTGATTGACGCCTGGTTATCCGATTCCCCTTATCGCGATGAAATGCTGATCAGCGCCGTGCGCCATCTGATTTTGCCGATTATTGTACTGGCCGTTGGCCCCACGATGGAGGTCATTCGCCTGATGCGCATCAGCACCACGGATGTGTTCAGCAAGAATTATGTCAAAGCCGCGGCTACCCGCGGTCTGTCGCGCCTGACCATTATTCGCCGCCACGTGCTACGTAATGCGCTGCCCCCTATCGCTCCGCAACTGGGACTTCAGTTTTCCACCATGTTGACGCTGGCGATCATCACCGAGGTGGTGTTCAGTTGGCCCGGTATAGGGCGCTGGCTGGTGGATGCCATTCGCCACCAGGATTATTCCGCTATCTCCGCCGGGGTTATGGTGGTCGGGGTGATGGTGATTACGG
>NZ_JAGFPF010000737.1:0-993 GCF_025962695.1 Candidatus Symbiopectobacterium sp. NZEC135
TGATTGAAAGCGCGGCGGGCCGTCGCAATCAAAAACGGGTTTCGGACAACTTTTTCCTGAAGTATTCGATGAACCTGAGCAGCGCCACCACGGTGGATATTTCCGGTAACTACGCCGACTACCAGAGCCGCCTGTTCTCCAGTTCAGTGCTCAACTCCGGCTACGACAACGCCCACACCGGGCTCGGTTTTACCAGCACGCTAAAGCACCGTATGGCGTTGGGTGAACTGGAATTTACCGGCAGCTACCAGAAACTGAAGGATGAGCGGACGGCCGATCAGGGCAATTACGTTGAACTGATGGATTATACTACTGGGAGCAACTCCTCCTCCCTGCGCAGCGGTGGACCGGGTAATCTGATTTCCGAGCAGGAAACGCTGTCAGCCAAAAGCGTGATGCGCTTTAACGACACTGAGTGGTTAGGCATAGCACACCAGCCCAGCGTCGGTTTTGAGGTGAACAATACCGAAGGTCGATATATTCGCCGTGATGATTATTATCGCTACCGACTAATGAGTTTCGACTGGTTTGATATGTTCACCATGAACCGTTTCCTCGCCGGGACTTACAGCACCACCTACACCAGCTATGCGCTGTTTGCCGATGATACCCTGCGCTATGGTCGGCTCACTGTGCGCCCCGGTGTGCGCCTCGATCGCGATGATTTCGTTGAGCAAACCAACATTGCACCGCGCCTGAGCGCCACTTACGATCTGTTTGGTGATAGCGATACCTTGTTGATTGGCGGTTTGAACCGCTATTACGGGCGTTCAATGTTGACCTATGCTCTTTATGGTGCACAAAACGCCGGTTTGCAGAACTGCAATGGCTGTAGCTCGTTAAACCCGACCGATCCTGATAACTACTGGGAACAGCAGAAAGACTTTGAGGGACTGGAATCACTCTCCACGCCCTATAACGATGAGTTGTCGCTGGCCGTCCAGCAACGGGTGCTGTCCACCACCTGGCGTTTGCAGTATGTGCATCGTGAAG
>NZ_JAGFPF010000735.1:0-993 GCF_025962695.1 Candidatus Symbiopectobacterium sp. NZEC135
CGCCATCATAATCTCGGTTCCCGGCAGGGTGAGCAGTTCGTGTAGCGGTTTTTGCCCCTCATCGTCTATTTGGTGAATGCTCATGCTAAGCGCCATGTCCGAGGCGCAATCTATGCCCCCGACAAAAATAAGCTTCCCGCCGTCAACCAGCTCTGACTTGAGTTTCGCTAACCATCGACTGGCGAGATCGGGTCGACGATCGCTCTCTGACGTTATCCCGTAAAACAAATTTCCACCGGTGATGTGCAGCAGTGTGCGCTGTTGATACCACCTTCCATTCCATTTCGACAGCACGGCCAACGCGCAGCAATGCGTCAGCCTGTGGGTATGTAATACGGACGCGCTGTCCGTTGCACATCCCACCTTACCCATTTCAACATTGATGCAGTTATCAGTGTGCCGATAATAATGGGGCGTATCGTTAATTGAGGTTACGTTCATAAAATTCCGTTTTATTTGCAAATACATCAAAAAAGCGGAATAAAATATCACAACATATGCGTGATAAGAGTTATACCTCTGAGAAAGCGCGGAATTCGAAACTCCCCGACGAACGTCGGGGAAGGAAGCTATCAGAGAAAGCAATCAGAAAGCGTAAGACAGGCTGCCTACCACGCTGCGCTCTGCGCCAAAGTAGCAGTAATCCAGTGAGTTACAGGCACCAACATAGCGTTTGTCCGTCAGGTTGTTGACGTTCAACTGCGCGCTCAGCCCTTTTAAGCCAACCTTGGAGAGATCGTAACCCACCGCCATATCCACCAGCGTGTAAGACGGCAAGGTATGGGTGTTGGCACGATCGCTCACCACGCCGTTCACGTAGCGCACGCCGCTTCCCAGCGTTAAGCCGTCCAATACGCCGTTCGTGACGTCATAGCTCACCCAGGCACTGAGCTGGTTGCGCGGCGCATACACGGCGCGCTGGCCTTGCTCACTGGCGATGCCGCTTTTCTTGTAGCGAATGTCGTTATAGCTGTAGGCCGCCTGAACGCTGAG
>NZ_JAGFPF010000754.1:0-976 GCF_025962695.1 Candidatus Symbiopectobacterium sp. NZEC135
GAGCCAAAGCTTTACTTTCGCATTATTTCCATCGTGCTGATTGGGGTGACGGCCTGTGCGCTGTTGTTGCCCGTGATTCGTCGAGAGATTATTCGCCGTTTCCGGCAAGAAAGCCTGCCCGTGTGGGATATCCTGTTGTTGGTGCTCTATTTCGTTATCGTCGATACCATCGAACACCACCGCTTATTGGCGTTTCTCTTTGTCTACGACACATCGCGTACCGATTTGCTGGAAGAGTTGTTTGAACTGCCGTTTATGTTTTCGCTGTTTGCCGTTGCTTTCCTATTGCAACGTAATGAAAAGCTGGTTGGAGCCAAAACGCTGCCGGTTTCACCTTCGGTATTGCACGATATTCGAAATTAGATTCTCTAATGAATAATTAGAATCTTCAATTTCAATTAATGGAAAAACCGCCTTACACTCCTTCGAATTGTTCATCCGGGAGAGTGTAGAGAACCATGTTTGGCATGTATTGGCAGGGATTTTTTCTGGGCGCGGCGATGATTTTGCCACTGGGACCGCAAAACGCTTACGTGATGAATCAGGGGATTCGGCGTCAGTATCATCTGATGATTGCCCTGCTGTGTGCATTGAGCGATGTCATTTTGATCTGTGCGGGTATCTTTGGCGGTAGCGCATTGTTGAGTCAGTCATCGCTGTTGCTGTCATTGATCACCTGGGGAGGCGTTGCGTTTTTGCTGTGGTATGGCTGGGGCGCGTTCAAGGTGGTTTTCAACCGCCAGCTTGAAGTCGTCAGTGTGGATATCGCACGGCACAGCCGCTGGCGCGTTATCGCTAGCGTATTGGCAGTCACCTGGCTGAATCCGCATGTCTATCTGGATACTTTCGTGGTGCAAGGCAGCATTGGTGGGCAGATGGCACCCGACGCGCGCAGTTGGTTTGCCTTGGGTTCCATTACGGCTTCTTTCCTGTGGTTCTTTGCATTGGCGTTGCTGGCGTCCTGGTTGGCACCGTG
>NZ_JAGFPF010000736.1:0-993 GCF_025962695.1 Candidatus Symbiopectobacterium sp. NZEC135
AATCTGCTGGTGTCGTTTACGCTGGGGCTGTCGCTGCGTCTGGCGGCGATCCGCTGGTCATGGCAGTTGCCAGTATTTTCATACTCGCCGGGCAGTTGGAAAGGCAAAGCGTAAGAGATGTGGGGAACCGCACCGTAATCGGTAACAAAACAGCGTAATGTTGCTTCTTCATGACAATGTAGCAGACGGATCTGATCGTCTTCAGCTATCAGGATAATATGAAGAACAACTTCAACGTTTTTGTCGCGAGTTCTGCGTTTTCACTACTGGGAATAGAAATTTACCACATTACGCTGCCTTTGTTGGCGTTGAGTCTCAGCCTTGACCCTGTTCAGATTAGCTGGTGTGTGTTTGCCTTTTATTGTCCGGTGATTTTTATCAAAATAATATCCTCACCGCGCATAGAAAAATCAAATAAAATCAATGTACTAAAATTTAGCGAGTGTGGGCGCATCCTCTGTCTGGCGCTATTCCTGCTATTTCTCACCTTGTTCCGCGATGCCAGTTTCCTGTGGATTCTGGCGGTTTCACTCGCTTATGGCGTATTTACCGTGTTTACCGAAGTGGCTGAGCCTGTTCTTATCAAAGGGTTGCTTCAGGGCCATGCGTCTACTTCAGCCTTGTCAACCTACGAGATACGAACCCGCGCTGTTCAACTGGTGGCGCCCGCGCTGTGTGGATACCTGATATCCGTGAATGTTTTCTTTCCCTATTCCGTCAACCTGATATTTTCGCTGTTAGCCGTGTGCTTGCTGTTCATGATGCGTATCGATGTTCCGCAGACAGTAAGTCCTGCTCATTCCACGATGGGTGCGGATATTCAACAGGCATTTCGCTGGTTGCGAGACAATAAATTGTTTACCGTCATCGTTGCGCTGACGGCGGTTAACAATTTTCTGCATCCGATTCTCTATCTGACCGTGATATGGAGCCTGAAAGCGCAAAATACCGCCTTTGAAATAACCGGCCTGGTGCTTTCTGGGCTGGGAGCAG
>NZ_JAGFPF010000739.1:0-982 GCF_025962695.1 Candidatus Symbiopectobacterium sp. NZEC135
ATTCAGGAAAGAAGCATCGAACTCCACATTATTTGCATTCTCCAGAGACATGGCGGGTGCAATTTCAGCATTTACATTGCTCATCACGAGCGCAGATAAAATAGCCACATGCCATAATGGCAGCTTATTTTTGGATTCGGTTTGAAAATACTTTGACATAACAAGTCCTGTCAACACCCTTTTCCTGAATGATGATGGGTATAAATTTAAAAAATTGACTGTGTGGGAAGCGTTATTTCACGACAGATTCAAAGGCATGTACGGCGCCATAATCATTAACAAAACTGCCACTGATCTTATTCCCGACACTGGCCGGTAATTCCAATACCATGGAACTGCGCGGTGCGAGCATCGCATAATCACTTTTTTTGCCCTTTACGGTGATATTTACCAAAGAGACATAATACGGTGTCGGGTTGGTTGCCTGAAGGCGATTGCCCTGAGCATTCCAGGTGATAGCGTTTGCCGCGTCATTGGCATTACCTTCCAGACCCGCCGGGCGATAAAACAGCTTGATTCGCGAACGAAAAGCCATCTGCAAACGGTTCTCTTCACTTTTGGCCTGAGATTTAGCCGGCACTTCCAACACGTTTAGCCAAAATACCGATTCTCTGTCCGATGGTAATGTATCCCCGGTATAGCTGATACGCAGCGTTTGCCCTTTGCCCGGCTCCACGCGGTTCGGCACTTTGATTGCGGATGGCTTGGCATTGACATCGCCGTTATCGATCCAGCTTTGCAGCAATACCGGAGATGGGCCACCGTTATTGATTTTAATACTCACTTCATTGGCATCTGCGGGATATATCACCCGGGTGCCGCTAATGACGACGCTGGCTTGCCCTGTCATGCTAAACAAAGCAGCTGCGAGCAGGCACATCCGCTGAAGAGTAAAAGAGGGAAATTTCATACGAGACTCCTGACGGAAAACCGGGAGGGAATGCCCCTCCCGTAGACCATTACTGATACTGAATAGAGTAGA
>NZ_JAGFPF010000073.1:0-18417 GCF_025962695.1 Candidatus Symbiopectobacterium sp. NZEC135
AACTCAGAAGTGAAACGCCGTAGCGCCGATGGTAGTGTGGGGCTTCCCCATGTGAGAGTAGGGAACTGCCAGGTTTTAATTAAGCAAGGGGGCTGTCCGAAAGGACAGCCCTTTTTGCTATGCGAGAAATATGTGTCGTTATTCCCAGCCCTTTATTTCGTCATCTTCGGTCCTACATGCTGTAATCATCGGCGTAATCCGGGGATCTCAGGCAAAAAGAACAAGTAACTCCTCGTCTATGTACTGAAGAATCCCCATAAATTTATGGGCAAGTCTTTTTGTTGGTACTGCGAATGTTTCGTGCGCGTTAACTCACGCAGCTATTTGCTCGGTGCATCTCACGCGCCCGACACGGGGTGTTCAAACGCCATCACCCCGTGGCCCCTGGCTTTTTCGCGGGAAATAACGCCGCTTTGCGGTGCCTTCGGGGCTCGAGTCCACTGACGGGCCGCCAGCGACGCGGAAAACTCGTCTCATCCATGAGACTCGCCCCTGCGGGGCCGCTGCTGGCAGCGTTCAAAAATGCTCCCGGCATTTTTGTCAGACGCGGCGCTGACTTTCGCGGCGTCCTGCCGCTCACCCTGTGGTCTCGTTCCTCTCAGCGTTATCTTTTACGCGATATAACGTCAAACAATTAAAACCATGTCGCTTTACGTCGTTATTTCTGGGGGCTCAGCACCTAAGCCTGGAAGGCCCGCCCTTCGACAGTGCAGTACATGCCAGCGAAAAAGCTTGCCGGATAGCAGATACAAAAACGGCCACAGTATTGGTACTGTGGCCGTGAGTGGAACCGGTGCGAGTTGTATAGCGCAGATTAGCGCAGATCTTTCATCGCAATATGGTCCATATCGTCAAACGTCAGGTTTTCACCGATCATGCCCCAGATAAAGGCATAATTTTTGGTGCCAACGCCGGTGTGAATCGACCAGCTCGGAGAGATTACCGCCTGCTCGTTGTGCATCACCAGGTGACGTGTTTCATGTGGCTCGCCCATCATATGGAAAATAATGGTGTCATCTGCCATGTCAAAATAGAAGTAAACTTCCATTCTGCGTTCATGGGTATGGGTCGGCATTGAGTTCCAGTTGCTGCCTTCTGCCAAACGTGTCAACCCCATGCTCAACTGACAGGTTTCCACCACTTCCGGCACCAGATATTTGCAAATAGTACGTTTGTTACAGGTCGCGATATCGCCCAGCGGGGCTTTAACCGCATCCTCTTGCGTAATCACACGCGTCGGGAACGTGGCATGCGCTGGCGCACTGTTGTAATACAGTTTTGCCGGTTTAGCCTTGTCTACGCTGCTGAATGCCAGCGCTTTCGCACCTTTACCTACGTAGAGTGCTTCTTCGTTGCCTACCGCGTAGCTTTTGCCATCAATCACGATGTTTGCCGGGCCACCGATATTGATCAGGCCTAACTCGCGGCGTTCGAGAAAATAGTTCACACCAAATTGCTTACCAATACCGTCATCAAAGGTGATCTCGCCGTCAATCGGCATAATCCCACCCACAACAATGCGGTCAATGTGGCTGTACACCATGGTGTATTGGTTTGGCGTAAAAATCTGCTCAATGAGAAATTTCTTTCTCAGCTCGGTAGTATCGAGCGTTTTAGCATGTTCGCTGTGTACACTTTGTCGTACGTCCATACGGTTACCTTTTATGCGTTTTTAGGTGAAAATCGTTTTGCCCACAAGGCCGTAATGATGGGCACGAGTACTGAAGTCACTATAACACTGGTGGCAACCAGCGCCGTGGCTTGTTGAGCTACTGGGGCAAATTCCGGAGCCATGTTGGCGATCAAAAGCGGGGTGGCAACTGCGGCACCGGCACTACTGGATGCCGCTACACCGGCGGTACCGTTACCGCCACCGATAAATTTGTCAGCCAGGATCAACGGGATACCCGTCACCACGATCACCAGCACGCCCAGGAAAATACCGGCAAAACCTGTTTTAAGAATAACGGCCAGGTTGATGGTGTTACCCAGAGCGAAGGCGAAGAAAGGGATCAGGGTTTGGACAGAGTTACCAAACAGTTTTCTCAGGTCAGGATCCAGGTTGCCCAGTGTAAAGCCAATCAGGAAAGGCAGCACAGCACCGACAAACAGTTGTGGTTCAAAGGTCGCAATACCGCTGGCACCAAGGATAACCATGGTCATCAGCGGACCGGATTCCAAAGACATCAACACGAAAGCACCGGCTTCTTCTTTAGAACCGTACTGATTCATCAGGGCGGCATACAGACCCCCATTGGTCATATCCATTGCCGCGACCAGTGCGAGGACAGAAATACCTGCAAGCAAGCCGTTTTGGATTCCATCGCCCGGCAAGAAGGTGCCCGCAATCATTGCCACGACCCATGCGGTAGCAATTTTGGTGACAACCAACACGCCAGATTTTTTCAGCATGGTGCCCGTTGCCTTAAGCTCAATGGATGCCCCCATACAGAAGAACCACACTGCCAGAATAGGAATGGTGCCGGTGATCAGCCCGTTACTGAAAGAGCCTAAATACTTCCCTGCCCCGGGCGTAAAAGTATTACAGAGTGCGCCCAAAAAGAGCGGAACCAGCATTAATCCCCCAGGGATTTTATCAATAGCTTGTTTAATTTTCATGAAAAGCCTCATCTATAAAAATAAAAATGTGTCCCGCCACTTTTAATAAAAGCAGATAGGTGATAGGTATGAAATTTAAAAATCAGGGGCGCGCAAGGCCCTGGGTGTTATTACCCTCATTCACATAATGTTGAAGATAGTTATCCCCATTAAAAATCGATAATTAAATGTTTAGTATTGCCTTATTTTTTTTGGTTTCTAGACGTTTTTTTAATTATAAGCTGCCTTTCCGTAATGTTGTTAAAGACATTACAGATATTTTAACCATTACCTATCGCTACCATGATTGATGACATTCATTACCGGATTCCGGTGAATGACGAACCTTTCAGTAGTAAGCAATTAAAGATAATTTATCAGTGTAAAATAAAAATTGTTTTATTGATGCTCTAATCATTAACCTCTTAATTAACAATGTAATATTCGAGTGTGTATATTGGCGTTATTCAGTGCGATGACTGTTAATATGATCGGAGATCGCTTTACTGGTTTTAATCAGGCTTGCCAGGTGTTTCTCTTTCTTGCCATTGGCGTACTGTGACTGCATACCGTTGACGCCGATAGCGGCGATAACCTTGCCATCCTGATTAAAAATCGGTGCTGCCATACAGCAGATTTCCTCAATATCTTCACCGTCGTCGATCGCCCAGCCTTGTTCTTTGACGAGTTTCAGGTGTTCCAGAAAATCATCTTTATTGGTAATAGTGCGTGGCGTAAAACGTTTAAAAGTACAATCAGAAATCAGGGTTTCTATTCTTTCCTGTGGTAGCCAGGCCAATAGTACTTTTCCCAGAGACATGCGGTTAAATACAATTTTCTTGCCTTCCCAGGATGTTTTTACAATGGCCTTAGGCGATTCAACTTTACTCAGGAAAAAACCGTTATCCCCCTCGAGAATACCGAGGTGGCAGGTTAACTCAGTCTCTTTCACCAATGTATGCATAAAGCCAATGGCATCTTTGCGTAGGTCGATATTCTTAATTGCCAGGCCACCTAACTCGAATAAACGCAAACCTAATACATAACGCCCATCAGCACGCTGGCGTAACAGTTGTGATACCGTCAATACTTCAAGCAGATGATGTACGCTACTTTTCGGTATAGACAGATCGGTACAGATCTCGGTAAAGCTGGCTTCATCACGATTGGCAATATAGTCAACTATCATCACGAGACGGACTGCCGCTGGTGCTTTGCTATGCTCAAGTTGTTGGAAGATGTTCATAATGGTTTTATATGTGAAACAGTGGTTTTTTATATAGAACAATAATAACGGAAGGGTATTTTATTTACCTAGATGCAGATCACAAAACGAGCGCTGTCGTGTTGATTATTTTAATATAAATGGAACGTAGTTTCATTAGGAAAACGGAAAAGGCAGTTTTATGACAATAGGGCGCGGAGAAGGGCGTGATAAGCAGGGAGCGTGCCTGCACAGAGAATAAAAAACCCCGCGAACGGGGTTTCACTGCGTGGGATTACAGGATCCGACTGATCAATCTGTCGATCCTGATACGGCGCAAGCGGCGTATCAATTTACGCACTTTCACCGGGTATTGCGCGATACCTTGCAAATCGGTATAGCTCTGGAGCGGCGTGGTGTATGCGCGAATCTGCTCCAACTCTTGCAACCGCTGTTCCAGCAGTACTTTTTCAGGATCGTGGATCAGGATGGCGTTTTCCAAATCCAAACGCCATGCGCGAGGATTGAGGTTATTGCCTGTCAGTAACTGCCAGGTATCGTCGGACCACAGCCCTTTGAGATGGAAGCTGTTATCCCCATCCTTCCACAATCGTACGGTTAACTGCTGATTGTCGATGTAACGCTGCAAGCGGCTGACGAACCGGCGCAGATTGATCTCATACAGGTAGGGCAACGCACCGATGATCTTGAACGGTTGATCTTCGGGAATAAAGAAATCGTTAGCCGTTTTGTCACCGATGATGATCTCTACCTGTTTGCCCTCTTTGAGCAGGCGCACCACGTTTTTGATCAGCAGTGCAGGCAGGTTGAAATAGGGCGTGCACATGACCAGCCGATGCTCGGTACAAAACATCAAGTGATGGATGGTGTTATTGAGCGGGCTTTGTTTACCCAACCCGACTAACGGCGTGACCGTCAGTTCCCCATTTACGCCTTCACCGCCGGGCGTGTTGTAGGCCAGAGTGCGCAGCGTTTGGCGAAATTGACGAATATCCGCTTTGATTTCCAGATTTTTGGGCCGTGAACGGCTGTCCAGACGTTGCACCGCCGGATCGTTTAGCAACGCAGTGATGTAGCCAGACATGGTATCGGCCAGCGTCGCATTATGGATAAGCTGATAGCGGTCGTAGCGATACTTATCATGCTGATGCAGATAGACATCGTTCAGGCTGGCACCGCTATACAGCACGCAGTCATCAGCAATGAAGCCCTTCAGGTGCAAGACGCCGAGTGCTTCGCGCGTATTGACCGGAACGCCATAAATGGGAAACTTCACGTCAGCGTGTTTTTCTGCCATATCGCAGTACCAATCCGCATTGGTACTCGCTGATTTGTCACCAATGCGCCCGCGCTGTGCACGGTGCCAATCGACCAACACACGCACGTCGAGATCGGGATTGCTGCGCTTGGCGTTGTAGAGCGCAGAGAGTATGCCCTGTCCGCCGTCATCCTGCTCCAGATAGAGTGCGACCAGATAGACTCGCGTCTTGGCCTGTTGGATCAGGTTAATCAGCGCGGTGCGGAACTGTTCAGGGGAGTGTAACGTCTGAATGCCGTCCGCTGCTTGAGGGATTTTGGGCAGTTGTGCAAGGTGTTGTTGGTATTTATTGCGTTTAAATGTAGACAACATCACAGTGCGTTTCTTCTCTTATTAGTCGGCGCAAGGCCGTCATTAATGATGTCAGGGGAATGCCGAATCGGGCGATGATACCACTACTTTTCGGGCGTAGTGAGTAAGTTTTACCGTTCATTACCAGATTGACCGCCAAAATAAACGCTCTGTCACGCAACATCTTGTGTGTTCAACGGCAGCACCAGCGTGACAATCCCTTCATCCAATTGCACGTCTACCGTGAAACCGAGTTTCTTTGCCAAGGCGACCATGCCCTGGTTATGCGGCATGGTGATGCCGTTCAATTGTTTTAAACCGTGGCGACGGGTGTAATCAATCAACTTGCCGAGCAGACGCTTGCCAAGCCCCATCCCTTTACAGTCCGAACGCACCAGCACCGCAAATTCAGCGGCAATATTATCGGGATCGGAAATGGCGCGCGTCACGCCAATGATTTCATCACCGAACGCCGTCTGTCGTACTGCCACAAAAGCCATTTCCCGATCGTAGTCGATCTGTGTCATGTACGCCAAATCTTCATGGTTGAATTCGTTGATTTCACTGAAATAACGGTAGTAGAGATCTTCTTTGGTGACGTTGCCGATAAAGTGTTCCAGCAGCGGTTCGTCCTCCGGCAGAATGGGGCGAAACAGGCAAGACTCCTGATTATTAAGCTGCACCTGTTCTTCCAGCTCTTGGGGATAAGGGCGGATGGCCAACCGGGACTGTGGATCGCCAGAAAAAGGCGCGAGATGGAGTGTGACATCCAACAGGGTAAATTCACTGCCCGATGCCAGCAGCGGATGAATATCGAGGCGATGCACTTCCGGACAGTCCAGAATCAGGTTGGAAACCTGCACCAGCAACCGGCTGAGCCCAGCGATATCCAATGGATGCAGGGCGCTGCGTCCGCGTATTTTGCCGCTTTTCAGCGCCTGCATTATCAGGTAGCGCGCCAGTGTCATATTGAGCGGCGGCAAGGCCACCGCCGCCTGCGAATCTTTGTTCCATTCCACGCTGCCATCGCCCAAGAGAATCAGCGGACCGAAGATAGGATCCTGTTCCACCGCGATACGCAACTCTTGCGCGCCAGCACGATTCGCCATGCCTTGCACTAACAGCCCGTGAATACGCGCCTGCGGATAGGCGCGTTTGACACGATCGATAATCGCATCGGCGGCTTGCTGAACTTCATGGGCAGTACGCAGGTAAAGCATCACTCCCTGTACTTCGGATTTGTGCGGGATATCCGGCGAACGCAACTTGATGGCGACCGGATAACCAATCTGTTCGGCAATATGCACCGCTTCTGCGCTGTCGCTGGCAATCCAGGTCGGCAACGTGTGCAGCCCGTAGGCGTGCAAAATCGGCTGAACTTCGTGGGTATCCAACTGCGTTACCCCATCCGTCAACGCCTGATGAATCAACTGATGTGCCTGAGCGGCGTTGATACCGAGATCGTGCGGCAGGGCAGGCGTTTCCATCAGTTGCTTCTGATTACGCCGGTATTCCACGATATGCATAAAGGCTGTGACCGCCCCTTCAGGCGTGCGGTAAGTGGGAATGCCCGCCTCATTGAACAGACGACGAGCCTCTTGAGAGGAATATTCGCCGCACCAGTTGGTGAGTAAGGTGATGCGTTTGCCGCGCGGATGTGCCTGACAGCAGGCAATCAACTGTTGTGCGCTTTCTGTGCCGGGCGCAGCGGCGCTCGGCGCGTGGATGATCAGCAGGGCGTCGTAGTCATCGCTGTCCAGTAGCACCGAAAGTGTGCTGAGATAGCGCGCAGCAGTAGCGTCGTCGCGCAGATCGAGCGGGTTTCCGATGTGGACTTCCTTGGGCAATATGTCGCGCAGCTTCTGCTGTGTCGGTTCCGTCAAGGTTGCCAGTTTGCCTTGTCGGCTAAGCAACTGATCGAGCGCTTGTGCGGCGGGCGATGCGCCATTGCTGACAATCAGCAAGCGCTCACCGCGCAGCGGCCTCAGGTGACTCAGCGTTTCTACCGCGGAGAACAGCTCGTGGGTGTCGCGTACCCGCAGCAGACCGGCACGCTGGATAGCCGCATCGTAGGCGGCATCCAACCCGAGTTGATGCCCGTGCAGTAACTGCTGAGCAAGCTGAGTTCGACCGCTCTTGATGACCAGGATCGGCTTGTTTCTGGCGGCGCTGCGCGCGGCGGAGAGGAAACGCCGCGCATCCTTAAGCTGTTCCAGATGCAATAAAATGGCGCTGGTTTTACCATCACGCGCCAGAAAATCGAGGACATCGTCCACATCGATATCCAGGCTGTCACCCAGCGCGATGAAGTAGGAAAAACCGATGCCCCGCTGTTGCGCCCAATCGAGAATAGTATTGGAAACCGCAGCGGACTGAGAAATGAACGCCAGCTTGCCTTTGACGATCGGCACGGGAGAGAAACTGGCGTTGAAACCTTGCCAGGGTGCCAATATCCCCAGACTGTTCGGACCCAACAGACGCATGGCATAGCGGCTGGCGCAGGCTTTGAGTTCTTCCGCCTGTGCCGGGGGCGAAGAGAGAATAATCACGGTTTTACAACCGCGCTGACCCAACGCGTCTAGCAGCAGTAAATTGCGACTGGCATGGGTACAGAGTACCGCCAGATCGGGAGTGATGGGCAAACTTGCCACATCGGGATAAGCCAGTACGCCGCAGACGGCACGGTATTTGGGCGTGACGGGCAGGATTGGACCGGAGAAGTGACCGCCCAGCAGGTTTTGCATCATGAGAAAACCGGCGCGCCCCGGTTTCTCCGACGCGCCCAGCACGGCGATCGATTTTGGTCTTAATAACGCTTCTAACCCGCGCTGACTCATGGCTCGCTCCCGACAGGACAGAGAACTGAATCATAGCGGTTTTTATGTCGTTATGCTGTGACAGTCGATGAACTTTCCTGCACAGGGCGATGTGCTTTACCGGCCAGATAACGTTGACGAAAGCTGTCGAAGTGATTGAGCAGGCCCTGGCTGGCATCAGTATCACCTGCCTGTTGCAGCAGTGCGGCAGCAATTTCCGCCGTGCAGTGTTGCCCTGCGCCACTGGCTTCGCGCAGTTGGTAGCGTGAGAGTGATTCAACCGCAAGCGACAAAATCGGCAATGTATCCAGATAAGGGCTTTTGCGGAACATTTTGCGCGCTTCCGGCCAAGTGCCATCCAGCAGCACAAACAGTGGCGGCTTGGCGTTATCCGGTAAACGGTGCAATACCTGACGCGACGGCTCGGCTTCATCCGCAAGAAAAACCAGATAGGGCTGATAGTCCGAGATTTGCAGCGCTGCCAACAACGCCGGATCGGGCTCCGTGCGTGACCAGAGAAAGGCTTGAGTGTCAGGCAGAATATCAGCAATCAGGCGGCCGGTATTGCTGGGCTTTAACGGCTCGGTATCGAACATGATCAAACAGAAACGGCTGCGTGCCGAATGCGGGGTGATGGTGTCGCACAGACAGTTGGTCACCGGCAGCAGGCAGTGTTGACAACGTACCACACGGCAACCTCGTGCCCGAAAAGGGCGGGTGGAGCGTTCCAGCCGGTGCTGGCGCAAACGAAGAACAGCGTTATCGCGCATAGGGAGTCGCTAAAAAGCGCTATTCTACTTGACGCACTGGAGGACAGAAAGCCCCAGTGCGGTTTTTATTCGATGGCGCAACCGCTCAAACCGTTTCATCTAACCAGTTTTCAAACGGCGTTTTCGGCAGCGCACCGCTCATGATATCTACCGGTTTACCCTGTTTAAACACCATTAGCGTCGGAATGCTGCGAATGCGAAAACGAGCACTTAATTCCGGCTCAGCTTCGGTATTCACCTTGATAAAGCGAATGTTACCCGCGCGCTCTTGCGCCACCGCCGTAAAGATCGGGGCAAAGGCGACGCAGGGGCCACACCAGGGCGCCCAAAAGTCGACGACCACAGGCAAATCGTCTTGCAACAGTTTGTCGAATGTGGCGCTGGTGGCATTGATTACCTCACCGGAAAACAGCTCGCTGCCACAGCGGCCACAGGTTGGGCTGTCGTGAAGGCGTTCTTCAGGCAAACGGTTCGTGGAGTGGCAGGATTCGCATACCGTGTTCATAGGCGACCTCAAATCATAAAGCGGCTAAAATAGAGGTGCTGTGGTCAACGCTGTGCCATAACCAAAGGGCAGGGTGAAAAACCACAGCATGTTATATAAGTGTAAACGTATTATGGTGATGGCTTACAGGGGAAACAACGTGGTTTCTTCAATGATTACAATAGCCATCACCGTTATGATTCAGGTTTCGGTGTCATCGTTTGCCGCGGTGTCACGGAAACTCCGCTTTTATGCCCGAAGTCGGTAGCGTCGCGGGTGTACATCAGGTAATCTTCGCGCCAGCGCGTTGGTGGAGAAAATAATGAGCGATTCAGCGGGTAGTAAGAGCGGAAAGGTCCGCGTGATGTACGTCCGTAATGAGGACGAAAAGAAAAATTCGCGTACCGGAGACGGCGCGCGCGATCGCCGTAATGATAACGAAAAAACCGGGCGGCGCGACAACCGGGACAAAGACGGGCGCAGCAAAGGGCCCTACGAGTCTCGCGACAACCGGGACAAAGAGGGGCGCAGCAAAGGGCCCTACGAGTCTCGCGACAACCGGGACAAAGAGGGGCGCAGTAAAGGGCCCTATGAGTCTCGAGACAACCGGGATAAAGACGGGCGCAGCAAAGGGCCCTATGAGTCTCGCGACAACCGGGACAAAGACGGACGCAGCAAAGGGCCCTATGCATCTCGTGACAACCGGGACAAAGACGGGCGCGGCAAGCCGCGTGATAATCGCGATAACCGTGATAACGATGGCCGTACTAAGCCACGCGATCCGCGCGACATGAACCCGCGCTATGTGCGTGAAAATCCGCATCGCAATAATGATAACGCAGGGCGCGACGATCGCGCAGATTACGGTCGCGGCAGCGATTCACCGTGGAAAACCGTGTCGCGCGCGCCGGATGCCGACGAGACGCCAGACCACGGCGGGATTGTGGGTAAGAGCAGTATCGATCCCGAACAGATTCGCCGTCAGCGTCAGGAAGAGACGCGGGTTTATGGTGAAAATGCCTGTCAGGCGCTGTTTACCAACCGTCCGGACGCCATTGTGCGCGCCTGGTTCCTGCAAGAAGTGACGCCGCGTTTCCGTGAAGCGTTACGCTGGATGGCGGCGAACCGTAAAGCCTACCATGTGGTGGATGATGAAGAACTCACCAAGGCGTCTGGCACCGATCACCACGGCGGCGTGTGCTTCCTGATCAAAAAACGCCAGGGTTCTGATGTGAATGACTATCTGGCACAGGCACAGACGAAGGAAACGGATTGCGTGCTGGCGCTGGAAAATGTGGGTAACCCGCATAATCTGGGCGGTATCGTGCGCTCCTGCGCGCACTTTGGTGTTGAAGGGGTGCTGATTCACGATCCGTCGTTGCTGGAATCTGGTGCGGCAGTGCGCACGGCAGAAGGCGGCGCAGAGCATGTGAATGCCATTCAAACCGATAGTTTCCCTTCGGCGCTGGATGCGTTCCGCGCGGCGGGTTATACCATCGCGACCACCTCCAGCCACAAAGGACAACCGCTGGCACAAACCGCATTGCCGAAAAAAGTGGTATTGGTGGTGGGGCATGAGGGTGATGGCCTGACGGACAGCACCTGGCAGCAGGGGGATTTACCGCTGTCTATCGGTGGTACGGGTAAAGTGGAAAGCCTGAATATCTCGGTTGCAACGGGCATTTTGCTGGCGGAATGGTGGCGGCAGAATAACTGAGAATAGCTACGCTATATCTCCTTCATAAGGCTGCGATGTTAATCACTCGCAGCCTTATTTATGTGTCCATCATTCAAAACCAAAAAGCGGATACTTGTGGTATCAGTGAGCGCCGCCGCCGCCGCCCCCGGTAGTAAACGGTGGTCGCGCAAACCACACCAATATCAGCAGCACCAGAAAGACTGCTGCTGCTGCCCAAAAGATTTCATTGGCCGAAATGATCAACCCTTGATTGGTGATCTGCTGGGCAATATAGGCGGAAGCCTGCTTCTCACTCATCCCCATCTCCATCAACTGCTGATAGGATCCCTGCGCTATGGGGTTGTAAGGCGTCACCGATTCGGTGAGATGCGCGTGGTGCAGTGATTCGCGCTGTGTCCACAGTGTCGTCGTGATCGAGGTACCGATGGAGCCAGCCAGTGTCCGCGCAAAGTTCGACAGGCTCGAGGCCGCCGCCAGTCGCTCTGGGGGTAACCCGGAAAGCGTAATGGTGGTGAGTGGCATAAAGAAGCAGGCCACGGCGAACCCTTGCACAAATTGCGGCCAGGCCGAAGCACCGAAATCCATCCCCGGTTCAAAGGTATAGGCACGCCAATAAAAGCACACGGCATACATGATGAAGCTGAACGTCACCAGCTTGCGCATATCTAAACGCGGTGCAAAGCGCCCAATGATGGGGGAGAGCAGCACGGGCATCAGGCCGACGGGGGCTGAGGCAAACCCTGCCCAGGTTGCGGTATAGCCATAGACCGTTTGCAATAGCTGCGGCAACAGCACGATGGAGCCGAAATAAAACATATAGGCCAGGCTGATACACAAGCAGCCAATGGTGAAGTTGCGCGACTTAAACAGCGACAAATCCACCACCGGATGGTCATCGGTCAGCTCCCAGACAATCAGGAAGGCAATGGCGACCACCGCCACCACCGTCAAAATGATTATCTCGTTGGAACTGAACCAGTCCAGCTCTTTACCGCGGTCCAGCATCATTTGCAGGCTGCCGATACCGATAATCAACAGCGCCAGACCGATGGTGTCAATCGGTCGAATTTCGGTTTTGGTTTCGCGCCCCTTCAGGGTTTGCATCGCGATGACCACCACCAAAATGCCTAACGGCACGTTGATAAAGAAGATCCAGCCCCAGTGATAATTATCACTGATCCAGCCGCCGAGGATCGGGCCACAAATGGGGGCCACTACCACCGTCATTGACCAGAGCGCCAGTGCAATGCTGCGTCGGGCGGGCGGATAGTTGCTCAGTAACAAGCTTTGCGACAGCGGAATCAACGGACCGGCCACAATCCCCTGAAGCACACGGGCGAAAATCAGCATTTCCAGGCTGGTGGAGACGCCGCACAGCCATGACGTGAAGGCGAACAGTCCTGTTGACCACAAGAACAAGCGCACCTCTCCGATGCGTTTGGCGAGCCAACCGGTAATCGGAATGGAAATCGCATTGGCTACCCCGAATGACGTGATAACCCAAGTGCCCTGGGAGTTTGAGGCTCCCAGGTTACCGGCAATCGTGGGGATAGCCACGTTAGCGATGGTCGAATCCAGCACCTGCATAAAGGTCGCCAATGACAGCGCGACGGTCATCCAGGCCAGGGCCGAGCCTTCAAGCGGTTTTCTCTGCACGCTCATCTCCTGCGAGGTTATTCCGCATTAGCTCGAATAATGGTGTCGATCAGGGTATTGACCGGGGCCAGATCCAGCGTCAACGCATCACTTTGATATGCCGGAGCGCTGCGCGGTGCATCGGAAAGCACTTTTCCGTCTACATTAGCAGTATCGACTTTCACCAGTGTGGAAAGGCCAATACGCAACGGATGCTCAGCCAATTGCTGCGCATCCAGCTCAATACGTACGGGCAAACGCTGCACAACCTTGATCCAGTTACCGGTGGCATTTTGCGCAGGTAACAGAGAGAACGCGCTGCCGGTTCCCATATCAAGGCCAACCACCTTGCCCTGGTACACCACATCGTCACCGTAGATATCACTGACCACTGTCACGGGTTGGCCGATACGCATATTGGCAAGCTGCGTTTCTTTAAAGTTGGCATCCACCCATAAATGGTGGGCGGGCACCACGGCCATCAGCGCCGATGCGGGGGTGATACGCGCACCGACCTGTACGCTGCGGCGAGAAATATAGCCATCCACCGGGCTCACAATACGGGTTCTTTGCAGTGCCAACCAGGCATCACGCAGATCGGTCGCGGCTTGTTGCACACCGGGCTGCTGCTCAAGTGGCGTATCAAGGATCATCGCTCGATTGGCCTGATATTGCTGCTTGGCCACTTCCAGTGAGGCACGGGCGCTGGCGACGGCATCGCGAGCGTGCTGCACATCTTCACGGCCAATGGCATTCACGTTACCCAGGGCTTCACGGCGCGCAAGGTCGCCCGTGGCTTTATTGAGTTCCGTTTGATACAGATCGATATTGGCCTGATATTGTTTGCTGTTGATCATCAACTGGTGCGTTTGGCGCACGCTGTTAGCCAACGCCGTCTGCGCTCGTTCAAAAGCCAGTTGCGCATCGGTCGAATCCAGTTCGACCAGAACCGCCCCCTGCTTGACGAAATCGGTGTTGTCCACGTTAACGCGGGTGACGCTGCCGCTCACCTGGGACATTAATTGCACCTGATTGCCTGCCACATAAGCATCGTCAGTTTCCTGATGGTGCCTGAGCACCTGATACCAGTAGACAAACCAGATGCAGCCAACCAGTAAAAACAGCATGGTCAACAGGGTAAGTACCCGTTTGCGTTGGTATTTTTTATTCTTCGTAGGAGCCTGCGGCGTTGGGTTTTCCACGCTTGAACTCATGGTGTTTTCCTCTGCTTCAAATGTCATTTTTTCGTTATTTTTTATCGGAATGCGGCGGATAACGATGGCCGATTCTTACACATCGCTGCGAGGCAGAGAATCGGTCAACGCAGCCTTTACCCTTGATACAGCTTATCGCTCCGGCTGCCGTGAGGCAGCGGAACGTGGTCCGTTTAATAAACGGTCATGATACGAACGGGTATTGATTCAAAAACATCAGGCATCTGGCAAATACGCCAGCGCGCGTGAAGATGTATTTAAGGTAAGACAGTATTGTTATTATCGGTCTGACGCGATCAGGGATTATCGATCTTGTCCATTTCGTCCAGCCGCACCAGCAATTTACGCATCAGCACTTCCAACTGCTTCTGCTCATCTTTTTCCAATGCTGACCAGAGAAAATGCAGACTCTGGTGCTGCGGTGGCAACAGACGATCGAGAAACGCTTTGCCTTCATCTGTCATATGCAAGTGTAAGCAACGACGATCGCTATCGCTTTCACGGCGTTCGATCCAACCGCGTTTTTCTAACTCATCGGCAATGCGCGTGGCATTGGTGCGCGAAGAGCCCAGTGCGGCGCTCAATTCTGATGGCTGAATGCTACGTGATTCCTGAGATTCCAGCGTAATCAGTGCCATAAACAACGTTTCGTTGATGCCCTGTTCCCGCAAAATCTTGTTGCGGTGCTCCAGAATCTTGTTCTGCATATGCATGCACAGGCGCACTAGCAAGATTTCCTGTTGAGGAAACTCTGGATTGCGCGATGCGCGCAGATTGATCATTTGTTCGATGGGCGAGAAAGAACTGTTTTTATCGAACTCAGGCTTTTTGTCACGCGCGTCACTTTCAGTGATCCCGCGCTTGTGTACAGATGGGCTATCCATTTTTATGTGAACCTCATTAATCACTAACAGTATAATAACTAAAGTTACTAATCGGGTAAACGATATTTAATCGCATTGTGTTGTCGACTTTGTGACAGAACGTAAGTGACCTTGTGTAAGGTAACGTGAACCACTAATAACGTGCTGCTAACACAATGATATTAAATAATTCCCAATGAAAGGTATTTAAAAGCAATACCGTAACAAAACGCACCCAACAATGTGGATATGACAATGCTGCGTGTCCGGTAAAAGCAGAGCGTGAGCGTCAGGCAACCGATGAGCGTAGGCAACAACTTGTTAGTATGCTGCTGAATCTCCGGGACGCTGGAAACGATCAGCAGAGCGCAGATAGACGCGATGCCAATGCTGTCGAGTACCGCGCCCACTTGGCCGCGCTTGAGTGAGCCGGAAGCGCGGCTGGTGCCCAGACGCAGCGGCAGGTAGCGGAACAAAAAATTCACCGCGCCAACCAGCATACCAATGAGTAAAATTTGAGTACTCATGATCGGCTCTCCTCCTGTTTGACCGCGAGGGGGGGCGTAAGAAACAGCGCGGCGGCGCAGCCGCTGCCGATACCGACTAAAATCGCGGCCGGAATGGAGAACAGCAGTAACCCCAGCAGGGCACCACCCAGCGCGCACACCACGACCCCACTTTGCCGTTTTTTAAAAGAAGCCAGCAGGAAACTGAGGAACAACGCAGGCAACATGAAGGTGAGCGCCGCTTCGACGGCGGGATACGCTTTCAGCGGCCCGTTACCGAATAACGCGCCGATTGCTGTTCCGCAGGCCCAGGAAATCCAGGAGGCGGCAGCGACACCCAGCATCCAGTTTTCACTCCAGCGGCGATTGTTTTGTGCCAGCCGTGCTGTCGCGGCGGCGAAGACCTCATCGGTCAGCCCAAACGCCCACAGCGGAGTCTTGCGTGTAGGCAGGCGCTGCAAGATGCGGTGCCGCAGCGCCGGACCATACAGCACATGGCGCACATCCATCGCCATGACGGTAAATGCCGCCACCCAAATAGACATCCCGGCACTGAGCAGGGCGGTAATGACAAACTGGCTGGCCCCGGCGTAGATAACGCAGGACATAAAGACCGCTTCCCACGGCGAATACCCGAGTTTGACCGCGTTCAGGCCAAAAGCGAAGGCGACGGGAAGATAACCGATCACAATCGGCAGGCTACTGATCACCCCTTCGGCAAAGGTGGCGTGCGCAGAAGCGTGTTCAATCTGCTTCTCCTGCTGGTGGCTTATCATTGGCTAACGTGTCGTTTAATAGAATGGGTGGTCAATACCCTACCGATAAAACAGCAGATGTGCCAGAAATGTGACACATCCTCATCAACGGCCTTGTCAGCCGTGTTTTCGGCCGGGAATCCAAATAAGTAGCGTCAGCAGGCTTACTGCGGCACCCGCATAGCAAACGCCTGTCCAGCCCGCAGCCTGATAGGTGGCTGCAGACTGAAAAGAGCCCACCGCGCCGCCAATAAAATAGCTGGCTATGTACCCGGCGGTGAGCCGATTACGCGCTTCTGGCATCATCTGATAGATCACGCTTTGACTAGTGACGTGCAACCCCTGTATGGCAAGGTCGAGCACCACAATGCCAACAATCCGCGGTAGCCGCGCCGTAATACCCATAGCGATCCTGCCCCAGGACAGCAGCACCAGACCCACCGTAGTGGTTAATGTTATCGACCAGCCGTCCCGACTAAACCAAACAGCCCGATAATCCCTTCTGAATAGTGATAAGGCGGTGCTGATAGCAGAAATGCCATCGAGGTCCAAAGAATGCTGAAATTAGCGAAAGAGAGACAGCCAAGCAGTGCGCGCACGCGCAGCACGGGCGTAGTGGCAAACAGCCGGGAAATGGAGACGATCAATTGCTCGTATTGCAGGTTATGGTTGGGCGGTAAACGTGGCAGCGCGCTATAAGAAACAGGCCCAAGTGGGCCTGTAAGTGAATAACAGCGTGACGCTATTCAGTTATCTGGCCGCGTCAGCGGCAGTTTTTATCCAACCATCAAACTGTGCCTGATGTGCCTTGATCCAGCCATCCACATGGCGTTCGATATCTTTCTGGCTGCTCTCTCCGCTGCGCATCCGCATGTTTTGCGCGTTGATGTCGGCCAATGGCAGCTTCATGATGGCAAACAGCTTGGCCGCCGCCGGATTTTTCTCGGCCCACGCTTTGTTCGCGGCGATGCGAATATTATTCACAGGGAAGCCGTAGTCATTGCCGTTAGCCAGCTTGGTGCTGGAGCCTTTCATTTCTCCCGGTTGAGAAGAGAAAGGCACCTGTAACCAGACAACGTCGCGCCCCGGTACCAGCACATCGCTGACCCAGTATGGTGTCCAGGTGTAATAGAAGATAGGCTTACCTTCCTTATAGCGGGTAATGGCATCTGCGATCATTGCGGCGTAGTTACCCTGATTGTGCTCGACCGTATTGCTCAATCCGTAAGCCTGAAGGTGATGGTTGATGGCGGCTTCACAACCCCAGCCCGGCGCACAGCCGATCAGGTCCGCTTTGCCGTCACCGTTGGTATCAAACAGCTTGGCGATCTCAGGGTCTTTAAATTGCTCAACGTTGGTTATCTGGTACTTTTCCGCTGTCTTTTTGTCGATCAGATAGCCCTGCGCTGCGCCGCCAACGTAAACCCCGTCGCGGTAAAATTTGGCATCACCACCCGCCGCTTTGTACATGTCTGCCTGAAGCGGATCCCAGTTGACGGCGGTGAAGGTAGCATCGCCGGAGGCGATGGACATATAGGCAACGTTGTAATCCACTTCTCGAATGGGTTGCACGTCGTAGCCCAATTTTTCCAGCGCGCGGCTGACCAGCAGCGTCTGGAAGGTTTCTTCCGAAATCGTGCTCTGCACGGGCTGAACACTGATACCTTTGCCCGGCTGATCGGCAGCATAGAGCGGCGAGCCTGTCAGCGCGGCAATCAGGGCAACAGCCCCGAATCCGGTTTTGTGTATCATGGTTTATCCCTCTGTATGTTGTAGTGTGATTAACGCGTGAACGGGCGTAAAATCAGCCCCAACGGACCGGTGCGATACCAGGATTGATTACCACGGCTACGGCGGTCACGCCCCAGAGACTGGGTCAATCGATCCAAAATGATGGCAAGAATAACGATCCCGACGCCGCCCACGGCAGCCAGCCCCATATCCAGACGCCCGATACCGCGCAGCACCATTTGCCCCAATCCGCCTACGGCGATCATCGAAGCAATCACCACCATGGAGAGCGCGAGCATCAGCGTCTGGTTAACACCCGCCATGATGGTGGGCATTGCCAACGGCAACTGTACTTTGAACAGCATCTGGCGCGGACTGGCGCCAAAGGACTCCGCGGCTTCGACCAGATCGGCAGGCACCTGCCGGATACCGAGGATGGTCAAACGCACAATCGGCGGCAGCGCAAAGATAATGGTGACCACCACGCCGGGCACATTCCCGATGCCAAACAG
>NZ_JAGFPF010000740.1:0-992 GCF_025962695.1 Candidatus Symbiopectobacterium sp. NZEC135
GGTTACAGACCACGTTCCGTCAACTCCCGCCGTTCTCGCTTTAACGCGTCACACTCGTCCGCCGAGCCGCCAGCGCACGCAGCAATACTGCAAGGGTGGTGCCATTGTGCAGCAGGGCGCTGCCGCCCGGCGACAACCCGCCCAGCGCCGCCGTCAGCATAATGCCGCTGTTGACCCATTCTGTCAGGGCAATATTGCTGTGTACCAGCTTCATCGCTTCCAGCGCCAGTTCACGCGCCAGCACCACGCCGTGCAGGCTGTCCTGCATCAGTACCGCATCCGCCGCCTGCTGCGCCAGCTCGGTGCTCTGGTTCATCGCCAGTCCGACATCCGCCTGCGCCAGCACCGGGGCATCATTGACACCATCGCCGATAAACAGCACGTTGCGGCCCTGCTGTTGCAGTGCCTGAACCACATCCACCTTACTCTCTGGTGTGCATTCAGCCACGCATTCATCCATCGCTAACGCGTTAGCCAGTTGCTGCGCCTTTTCAACGCGATCGCCAGTCAGTAACACGATGCGATCGATCCCCGACTGACGCAGTTGTGCGATCACCTCGAGTGCTTCCGCCCGCACGTTATCCTGTAAGCCAATCATACCAACCAACCGTTCATCAAGGCTGATGAACAGCAAATGGCACCCCTGCTGAGCCAACGCGCTAATCTCGGCCTCGTACGGTGAGAACACAACCTGATAGTGCGCTTCGAGAAAATGGCGGCTGCCGATCGCCATGCGATGACCATCCAGTTCACACAGCAGACCGTGTGCAATCACATACTCTACTTCGCCGTGGTTGATATGGGGCAACGCATGGTGGTGCGCCGACGCCACCACCGCTTTCGCCAACGGATGGTTGCTGTGTTCCTCAACTGAGGCCGCGATCGCCAGCAGGCGCTCCGCCCAGGCCCGCTCCGGATCGAAACTGACCACTTCCGTCACCTGCATATCACCGTGCGTCAGGGTGCCGGTTTTGTCGAACACCACCGTATCG
>NZ_JAGFPF010000738.1:0-992 GCF_025962695.1 Candidatus Symbiopectobacterium sp. NZEC135
TTCAGCCAAACCGTGGAAGACGGCACGCTGGCTCGTCTGGAAGAGAAATACCTCGGCCACGTAGGCGAATTTGATTATGTCGATACCCGCACCTTCCTGAGCGCCATCGATAATACCTTGCCCGATCTACAGCCGCTGTTTGCCAAATATGCCAGCGATATTGACTGGAAATTGCTGGCAGCCATCTCTTATCAGGAATCGCACTGGAACCCGTTGGCGACCTCGCCGACCGGCGTGCGCGGACTGATGATGCTGACGCGCAACACCGCAGAGAGCCTGAATGTGACCGACAGGCTCGATCCGGAACAGAGCATTAGCGGTGGCGCACGCTATTTGGCGCACATGATGGAAAAAATGCCGGAAAGCATCCCAGAGGATGAAAAGATTTGGTTTGCACTGGCCTCGTACAACATGGGCTATGCCCATCTGCTGGATGCGCGCAAACTGACGGAAAAACAGAAGGGTAATCCCGATAGCTGGGCGGATGTGAAGGTGCGTCTGCCGATGCTCAGCCAGAAACGCTATTATGCCCAGACCACTTACGGCTATGCTCGCGGCCACGAAGCCTATAACTACGTTGAAAATATCCGTCGCTATATGCTGAGTCTGGAGGGGTATCTGACCGAGAAAGCCAATAAAACCCAGCAGCAGGAACTGTTAGCAAGCGCTTACCCTGCCGTACCGCCAGAAAAACTCGGCAAATAAATCAGGTAGCACCGTCACACTTGGCGATTTTTTCTTGCGCGCGCAGCGCTTTATGCTGTGCGCGGCGTATTCGGAAAAAATCGCTGAGGGTGTGGGCGCATTCGGCAGCCAGCACGCCAGACGTGATCGCTATCTGATGATTCATACCGGGATGGCGCAAGATATCGACCAACGACCCTGCTGCCCCGGTTTTTTCATCGTTGGCACCATACACCAGTCGGCCAATACGGCTGTGCACCATCGCCCCTGCGCACATCACGCAAGGTTCAAGCGTCACATACAGCGTC
>NZ_JAGFPF010000741.1:0-991 GCF_025962695.1 Candidatus Symbiopectobacterium sp. NZEC135
ACCCGTGTCACCGACAGCAACACGCTGGATCTGGTGAAACAGGCCGCAGGCATGCTGCAACTGGATATCACCGCGCGCCTTTCCATGAGTTTGAATAATACGCCGCTACAGGGCGCGCACATCAACGTGGTGAGCGGCAACTTTATTATCGCCCAGCCGTTGGGGGTGGATGATGGCGTGGACTACTGCCACAGCGGTCGCATCCGGCGTATCGATGAAGCGGCGATACATCGCCAGCTAGACAGTGGTGCCATTGTGCTGCTCGGCCCGGTTGCCGTCTCTGTCACGGGCGAGAGTTTCAATCTGACGTCTGAAGAAGTGGCTACCCAGTTGGCCATCAAGCTGAAGGCCGAGAAAATGATCGGCTTCTGTTCGTCTCAAGGGGTTACCACGCAGGATGGCACCATCATTTCTGAATTGTTCCCCGACGACGCCCAGCGCTGCATTGAAGAGCGTGAAGCCGATGGCGATTACAACTCGGGGACGGTGCGTTTCTTGCGCGGTGCGGTGCGCGCGTGCCGCAGCGGCGTGCGCCGTAGTCACCTGATCAGCTATCAGGAAGACGGGGTGCTGGTGCAAGAACTGTTCTCGCGCGACGGTATCGGTACGCAGATCGTCATGGAGAGCGCGGAGCAAGTGCGTCGTGCCACCATCAACGATATTGGCGGCATTCTCGAACTGATCCGCCCGCTGGAACAGCAGGGGATACTGGTGCGCCGCTCGCGCGAACAGTTGGAAATGGAGATCGACAAGTTTACCGTGGTGGTCCGCGATAACCTGACCATCGCCTGTGCCGCGCTGTATCCGTTCCCTGAAGAGAGCATCGGAGAAATGGCCTGCGTCGCGGTACATCCTGATTACCGCAGTTCCTCGCGCGGAGACATGTTGCTGCAACGCGTTGCGGCACAGGCGCCTCAACAGGGGCTGAAGACACTGTTCGTCCTCACCACGCCCAGCATCCATTGGTTCCAGGAGCGCGGCTTTCAGCCCG
>NZ_JAGFPF010000743.1:0-990 GCF_025962695.1 Candidatus Symbiopectobacterium sp. NZEC135
CTTTTCATTGGATGAAGGTGGCGTTGACCCGGTATTGGGCATTCATTATTTGCCCGAAATTTATGCCAAAAGCGATGCCAATTATACCGGGCGTGCCACGGTGCCCGCCGTGGTCGATGTGAAAAAGGGGATTGTGGTAAATAACGACTATTTTAAGTTGACGAATTATTTCGAAGTGGCATTTAAAAAATTTCATAAGCCGGATGCCCCCGATCTCTATCCTGAAGCGTTACGCACGGAGATTGATGCACTGAATGCGGTTATTTTCCATGACGTCAACAATGGCGTGTATAAAGCCGGATTTGCGCAGACGCAATCTGCTTATGAATCCGCATGGGACACTTTATTTAATCGCTTGGATATTTTAGAGCAGCGCCTTGCCAGCCAACGCTATTTGTTTGGTGACCGCATTACGGATTCGGACGTCAGGTTATACGTCACGCTGGCGCGCTTTGATGTGGCGTACTACAGCGTTTTTCGCACCAACCGCAATCGCGTGATCGATTTTCCGCATTTATGGGGCTATGCGCGCGATCTCTACCAGACGCCGGGTTTTGGCGACACCACCGATTTTCATGCCATCAAACAGGGTTACCAGTTAGGCGATTTCAACGCCAACCCGTATCAAATTCTGGCAAAAGGGCCTGATGTATCGCTCTGGCATTTCTCCCACCAGCGCGCCGCGCTGTAATACGACAATTGCGCATGATAGTGGATGCGAGATAACAACCTATTTCTTACGATCAGGATAACAACCATGAATTTACAGATGACCAGGCACGCGGTTGCGTCGTTCTTTTTAGTGGGTGCCGGTGTGGCTATCGGCGGTTTTTATGGCATTGACCCTGTCAACGCAGCCACGACGGATAAACCGGTTAATATCGTGGTCGCCACTTCGGCCGGCCCGCGACCTTTTACCTATTTTGATAAGGATAATCAGCTGGTAGGCTATGATATTGATCTCGCCAGAGCGGTGTTCAGCCATCTGCC
>NZ_JAGFPF010000744.1:0-990 GCF_025962695.1 Candidatus Symbiopectobacterium sp. NZEC135
CCTCTATCTCGTTATCTTCAATTTTGGCATCTCTGATGCGCTTATTTTTGCGAACCTGATGTTGTAGCGATTCATATTTCTTTATCTTTCTGTCCAGCTGTTTTCTTTTTTCGAATATCGCCAGACGCTCCTGTTCACATTGTTCCTGTTCAAGAATTTTTTGAGATTTTTGAACTTTGATGTCCGCCAATTTTCTCTTGAGTGCACCCTGTCGCCGTTGTATCGCGAAGATTTTTGCTTTATTGGTTTCGCCTCCGGGATACAAACTTCGGCTGAGCATCTCAATGGCAGAGATCTCTTTTTCGTAGCTATCTATCTGGGTGATTAATGTGTTGTGCTCACTTTTTTTTCTATTGAGCAAAACATCATTACGTTGAATTTTTAATGCAACGTGCCCAACCAGCGTTTTCATCTCACGAAGCATGACGTATCATCTCATCAGTTATCGTATTGAAATCAGCGTGTTCATCGACACGTTGTTTTAGCCAGGCAAACAAGCGATCGCGTTTATTCATCGCGCGATCGTTCTCTTCATTCTCACCCGGTTGGTATTCGCCCAGATCGACAAAGAGTTGCAGCTCATCAATTTTTGCTAAAACGCGACGCAGTTCGCCCGCATAGTGAAGATGTTCACTGTCACAAACCCGATTCGCGACGCGACTAACGCTATTCAGCACATCAATCGCCGGATAGTGATTTTTGGCCGCCAATTTGCGACTCAGGTAGATATGCCCATCGAGGATTGAGCGAATCTCTTCCGCAATGGGATCGGGCTCATCATCACTTTCCAAAAGAATGGTGTAATAGGCCGTGATACTTCCCGTTTGGGTGACTCCCGGGCGTTCCAATAGCTTGGGCAAGGCATCAAATACCGAAGCCGGATAACCGCGCCGCGCCGGTGATTCGCCCGTTGCCAGCGCCACATCGCGTAGTGCCCTGGCATAACGCGTAATCGAATCCAGGAACAGCACGACATTCATGCCTGCGTCG
>NZ_JAGFPF010000742.1:0-990 GCF_025962695.1 Candidatus Symbiopectobacterium sp. NZEC135
TTCCATGAGATTCGCGTCGCGATCCACGATGGGTATACGCTCGATGACGCAAAGCGCCCGCGTAACTACAGCGCGCAGCAGTATATGCGCAGTGAAGACGAGATGTGCGCGCTGTTCGCCGACATCCCGGAAGCGCTGGTTAACAGCGTCGAGATAGCCAAACGTTGTAACGTCACCATCCGTCTGGGGGAGTATTTCCTACCCCAATTCCCTACCGGTGAGATGTCCACTGCGGATTTTCTGGTTAAACGCGCCAGGGAAGGGCTGGAAGAGCGCCTCGCTTTCCTGTTTCCCGACGAAGAGGTGCGTAAGCAGCGTCGCCCGGAATATGACGAGCGTCTGGAGATCGAACTCAACGTTATCAACCAGATGGGGTTCCCTGGCTACTTCCTGATCGTAATGGAGTTTATCCAGTGGTCTAAAGACAACGATGTGCCAGTAGGACCGGGGCGCGGCTCGGGGGCGGGTTCACTGGTGGCCTACTCACTGAAAATCACCGATCTCGACCCGCTTGAATTTGACCTGCTGTTCGAACGCTTTCTTAACCCGGAACGCGTGTCAATGCCTGACTTTGACGTCGACTTCTGTATGGAGAAGCGCGATCTGGTCATCGATCACGTCGCGGAGATGTACGGGCGTGATGCGGTATCGCAGATCATCACCTTTGGTACCATGGCGGCCAAAGCGGTTATTCGCGACGTAGGACGTGTGCTCGGGCACCCTTACGGCTTTGTCGACCGAATTTCCAAGCTGGTGCCGCCCGATCCGGGCATGACGCTGGAAAAAGCGTTTGTGGCCGAGCCGCAACTACAAGAAATTTACGACGCCGACGAAGAAGTCAAAGCGCTTATCGACATGGCGCGCAAACTGGAAGGGGTGACGCGCAACGCGGGTAAACACGCCGGTGGGGTGGTGATATCACCGACCAAAATCACCGACTTTGCGCCGCTCTATTGCGATTCGGAAGGGAATCATCCAGTTACCCAGTTT
>NZ_JAGFPF010000746.1:0-979 GCF_025962695.1 Candidatus Symbiopectobacterium sp. NZEC135
TGAATATTAAACAAATTGATATTCGCCGCCGCCCAGCGTTACCGATTGACCTTTAACGGCGTCATTATCGGTGGCGATTTGCAATGCCGTGGGGCGGGTCTCTTCACCCGCTTGGAAAATAAATTGCTGTTCATCGATATACAGGGTAGTCGGCGTGTGTTCACTGGCTGGGAATTGGAACAGCTTTTGCCAGTGCTGTGCCACTTGCTCTGGATGCTGCACCGTGAAGATGGCCGCCTGAAGACGAGCCTGACCCACCGGGTGCGGTCTGTCGATATTGTTGGTGCGCAGGAAATCGAGACGGGCGGCGTCATTGGTTTTCCATTGCAGGACAAAGGGATAAGGCACGCCCTGGAAATCACCGCTGATGGTGAAGATGCGCCACTCGATCAGATTGCCCTGTTTGTCGTGGCGCTTGCCATCCACAATCGGCGACAGGGTTAACCCCTGCTCCTGCAATGCCTGATGGGTGGTATCAATGTCATCGCTGCGCAATGCCACGCGGTAGAGCACCTGCTGTTCCGGCAGCAAGCGCTTTCCTGCGCATCACGAATGCTCAGGAATTCGAGGTAAGTCAGGCCAAAATAACTGAGCGCATTGTGAGTGCCCCAACCGGGGTGTGCACCACCGGGAAACGCAACCAGCTGGTTATCGGTAAAAGTAGCAATCGCGTCATCCAGGTGGTTGACATAATGTACGGCGTGATCCCAGCGTAATGTAGCCATGGTTTCCCTCGCGGAATTAAAAATAGGATTCGAACATTAGAAAGAGATTAACCCTAGTTAGATAGTAATTTTTTTATCTTTGCTTATCTGAAAAATGAATATAGCGATGCGAAAATTGATATATGCCAAATTCCTCTTTCGATATGACGAAACATCATTTACATAATAATTATTACTGACTTTATGCTCCTCGCCGTTGTGGTCTTCGTTGGACTAAGCGTTGATGGATGTGGCCCCGGGACGCGTATTGCTGT
>NZ_JAGFPF010000745.1:0-989 GCF_025962695.1 Candidatus Symbiopectobacterium sp. NZEC135
ATTGGCCGCACACCGTCGGCACTGGCGATGAAGCTGGTGAACATAGCCAGTCTGGACCCTTTTATTATCGAATCAGGACGTCGCGGTCTGACGGGCGCATCGAAAGCGGATCGCGAATTGTGGCAGGAGATGGATCGGGATAGCGATGCCTTTGAGCAGCAATGCCAATCCGCGATGACCACGCTGGAAAAACCGCTGACGGCGTTGCAAGAGACTCCCGCAGCAGATTTCAGTGGCAGAGAAAAAACCACCATCATCAAAGCGCGTGTCGGGCAGCAACTGTTTCGCAAACGGGTGTTGGACGCCTACGAAAACCGGTGTTGTCTAACCGGTCTGGAAGAGCCGATGCTGCTGGTTGCCAGTCACATCCGTCCCTGGAATAACGCGGTTGAACATCGCCTTGATCCGAGTAACGGCCTGTGCCTTTCCAGCTTGCATGATAAAGCCTTCGATCGCGGATTGATCACCTTTAACGATCACCTCGAACTGGTGCTTTCCCCCCGCATCAAGCAGCTAAAAAGCGCGGCGAGTGAACAAAGTTTCGCAAAATATGAAGGGCATGCGCTCAGGCTGCCCATCGCCTTTCCGCCCGATGTCAGTCAACTCGCGTACCACCGCCAGCATATCTTTATCGCTACGCACTAAATCGCGTGAAACACGCTCCCCACAGGGAGCGCGATGCGTGTTGTTTAAATCTGGTATTCGGGCTCTAACCGTCGGTAGTAGCGGGCCAGAAACGCTTTGGTGCGCTCATGTTTCGGGTTATCAAACACCTGCTGTGCGCTGCCATCCTCAATGATTTTTCCCTTTTCCAAAAAAAGCACCCGGTTGGCAACCTGACGCACAAAATCCATCTCATGGGAAACAATGATCATGGTATTGCCCTCCAGCGCCGCCTGTTTAATCACATCCAGCACCTCCGTCACCAATTCGGGATCCAGTGCCGATGTCGGTTCATCCAGCAGCAAAATTTGCGGCTCCATCGCCAA
>NZ_JAGFPF010000747.1:0-988 GCF_025962695.1 Candidatus Symbiopectobacterium sp. NZEC135
GCCTCAAGCGGCTGCACATACGTCAGTACCACCACATAAATCACACTCATTGCAAATTCCATGTATTGCGTCAGGGATAATGCAAGGCTACTCCTCGACAGGGGAGGCATGAAGCGCTTTTTGGTGGAAAATTAAGGCGTATACCATTTCCTCTATGCGGACTAATAGCGTGAAGGCCAAATCTCCTCAGGCCGTTTACTCAACGCCTTAGCAATCAACCGTTCGCCTTTGGGCCAACGTCGCGCCAACGCGTTTGCCAGTGTTGATGACGCCAATCCCGCCTCTCGGGAAAGTGCAGACAGTGTTGTACCTTGCTTTTTCAGCGCAGCAATAATATCTGCCGGGTGCCAGTCCTTACCGTCCATTACCATCCCCCGATGTTATTATGTGCAAATGTTCAGCATATCTAAACAACGGCGATGTTAAGTAATGCTAAACACTAAGTCAATATCGATTATCGATGGTGCCATGATGCTACCTGCTCGCCTTAAATCCGCCCGCCTGCATGCCAAGTTGACTCAGGAAAAACTCGGAGTCCTCGCGGGTATCGAAGAAGCGACCGCACGGTCGCGCGTCTCTCAGTATGAAAGCGGCACCTATCGCCCCACCTTCGAGATGATGTGCGCCTTTGCCCGCGTACTTGGCGTGCCGGAAAGCTACTTTTACACCGTCGATGATGACTTCGCGGAACGCATTTTGCAGTTGTATGAAAGTGATGGCATACAACAAGAAAAGAAGGCATAGGAGCCGCTTAAAGCTCAAATGCGTAAAAGTTTAGGGTGCGAACACGTGGAGGGGGAGCAGCGTAGGTAATGACATCATGCCCGTGGATGGCTCATGCCAGGATTACGGGCAAAAAAAAAGACCTTTCGGTCTGTTTTTTAACGCGTTGCAGAATGATAGTACATTCTACACATCACATTTTGGAGCGGGAAACGAGACTCGAACTCGCGACCCCGACCTTGGCAAGGTCGTGCTCTACCAACTG
>NZ_JAGFPF010000748.1:0-983 GCF_025962695.1 Candidatus Symbiopectobacterium sp. NZEC135
CGCCTGGCGCGAGAGCGCTTATCTCGCCCAGGCGTTCGGTTGATGGCGAACCGATCATGCATTCATCGCGGCCTTGAGAAACGGGCCGGTAATCGAATCCGGTGCATCCATCATCGCTGAGGCCGTTCCCGCAAACACCACCTGTCCACCACGGTGCCCGGCACCCGGCCCCATTTCAATCAGCCAGTCAGCATGTGCAATCACATCCAGATTGTGCTCAGCCACAATCACGGTATGACCGCGCTCGACCAGCCCATCAAACAGCGCCAGCAATCGGTCCACATCCGCACGGTGTAAACCGGTGGTAGGTTCATCAAACAGATACAGCGAACCGCCCTCTTCCAGTTGAGATGCCAGTTTCAACCGTTGTCGTTCACCGCCGGAAAGTGTACTCAGGCATTGGCCCAACGGCGCATAGTCTAAACCGACGCGCTGCAAACGCTGCAATAACCGCACAATGGGCGCATGACCGGAAAAATGCACCATGGCTTGCGCCACAGAGAGCGCCAGTGTCTGCACCATGTTTTTCCCTAAATAGTCCACCGCACGCGCAGCATGATTAAATCCGCTGCCTGCACAGGCTTCGCAGGGCGTTTCAACGCTGTCCATAAACGCCAGATCGGTGTGTATCATTCCCAGTCCTTTGCATTCCGGGCAAGCCCCTTGTCCGTTGCTGCTAAACAGGCTGGCGGGATGCCCACTGACACGCGCAAACAACGCGCGGATAGGCTCCACTATCCCCATATAGCTGGCAATCGTTGACCGACGCGTTCCGCCAAGCGCGCGTTGGTCAATCAGCACGGCATGCGGATAGTGGCGTGGCAACAGTCGGTTCACTAACGTGCTTTTCCCCGCCCCCGCTACGCCGGTGACAACGGTGAGTGCTCCCATAGGGAATGTCACATCGATATGATGCAGGTTATGCAACGAAACATCATGCAACGACAATTGCCCGGTCGTCACGCGCGGTTGGGTATTAAGAC
>NZ_JAGFPF010000074.1:0-17431 GCF_025962695.1 Candidatus Symbiopectobacterium sp. NZEC135
GGGCAGCGTATCGATCTTACCGATAAAGAGATCAAGCTGCTGATCATTTTGATGGAAAACCCCGGGCAGGTGATCACGCGTACGCTGTTGTTGGAGCGCGTCTGGGGGTATCACTTCGATCCTCAGACTAACCTGATCGATGTTCACATGTCCAAGTTACGGGCCAAGATCGACAAAGGCTTTCCCCGACCGCTGATCAAAACGTTGCGATCGATGGGCTATGCCCTTGGTGCAGTGGAAAAAACGGATGTCGCGTAGCGTAAACAATGAACCTGCTCTGAGATGGCTGGGTAACGGATGGCGTGAGAAAATTCGCCATTTGTGCGTGCACGGTGCAAACCGTTATCCGGTGTTTCTGCGTACCTCGCAGTTTCGCCAATTTATTACGCTGGTCTTCCTGTTCTTGCTGATGGTGCTGTGCTGTATTGTCGGTTTCAGCGTGCTGAGTGAAACGCTGATACGTACCCACGTACGCGACGTCATACTGGGTAATATCCATGACCATGCCACCCAGTCGCGGCTGACCGACACGTCTACGCTGATCGCCCAGCTTAAACGTGATAATCAGGCCAAGACCGATGAGTTGCCTCTGTTTCTGGTGATGAGCAAGCAGGGTGAGATCCTCTACCACAATGCGGGTTGGATGCTGTCTGGGCCAAATCATACCGCGTGCAAAATGGATGTTCCTTGCCTGAAAGCGCTACTGGTTGAAAAGGGAGCGCTGAAGGCCAGCGACCAGCGACGCAGCGCGCCCGAGAGCAATCTGGTCGGCATGTCGGTAGCGTTGGACGACGGCGGTGTGTTGTTCACCGCCTATAATCTACGTCCGATGCTGGAACGTATTCGCACTATTCCTCTGGTGGCCGGGGCTGGGCTGTTTGTCGTGCTGCTGTTTTCTCTGGTTGTCAGCCGACATTTCAGTTTACGCAGCCTGCGCAGCGTCGAGCGGATTCGCACCGCGCTGCACCGCTACAGCGCTGGTGAACAGTACGTTCGTATGCCGCTCTCAACGCGTGATGACGATTTCCATAGCCTGAGCCACGACATCAACCAGAACCTGGAGCGCATCGAACGCCTCATGGAGCAGGTGCGCAGCACCTCAAGCCATATTGCCCATGAATTACGCACTCCGCTGACGCACTTGCAAAACAGGCTGTACAACCTGACCGAGCGACAAGGTCTCGAACATGAGATGCGTGAGGAGTTGCATCAGGCGGTGGAAGAGGTGCACAAGATTTTGGGGCTGTTTCGCACTGTCATGCGCATTGGTGAGATTGAAAGCGGGCGCTGTGTTCATCAGTTTGCCCACTTTGAGGTGCGTCCGTTATTGGAAGAGGTGTCGGAATATTATCAACCGTTAGCCGATGTGCACCATTGCCAATTGCTGATTGATGCACCTGCCGGGACGCCGCTTTTTGGCGATCGGGCGTTGTTGTTCCAAGCGCTGGCGAACCTGATCGAAAACGCGCTGAAGTATGCTACTCAAGGCAAAGCAATTACCTTGAGCGTCACCCTTTATCGCGGCTGGACAGCGCTGCGTGTTTCCGATCTCGGCCCCGGTATTCCTGAAAATCTGCACGCCACGGCATTGGAACGCTTTCAGCGCCTTGAAGGGACACAGCAGCAGCCCGGTTTCGGGCTTGGCCTGTCGCTGGTGAAAGCCATCGCCGAACTGCACGGCGGTCAACTCTGCATGGCATCGGCCAATCCCGGTTTACACGTTTATCTGTGCTTGAAACGTACCTGACATCGCACGGCGTTGATGTTACTGGGCGTAGCGGTAGGGGATCGCGCTGGCGCCCTGTTCTGCCCCGGTAATGTTCTCGCGCAGTGCGGTAAACAGTTCCCGTCCCATCCCAACATGGGAAGCGGATAAGTCCGGCTGTTCTGGATGACGTTGCGCCAGTTCCGCTTCATCCACCAGCAGGCTTATCTCACCCGTGGTGCCGTCAACGCGGATCATGTCACCATCCTGAACTTTTGCCAGCAGGCCACCAACATAGGCCTCCGGTGTGACGTGGATGGCGGCGGGCACCTTGCCGGATGCACCGGACAGGCGGCCATCGGTGACTAATGCCACGTTGATGCCTCTGTCCATCAACACACCCAGTGGTGGCATCAGTTTGTGCAGTTCTGGCATGCCTATCGCTCTGGGGCCCTGATAGCGCACCACCACCACGCAATCGTTGTCGAGACGACCAGCCTTAAAGGCGGCATCGACATCGTTCTGATCGTTGAATACCACGGCGGGTGCGACAATGGTTTGTCGTTCTTGCGGCACAGCGGAGGTTTTCATTACTGCGCGTCCCAGGTTACCGGAAAGCACTTTGGTGCCACCGTGTTTGGCAAACGGCGTTTCCAGTGGGGCGATCACGTCGGCATCCAGCGACACCTGTGGGCCGTCGCGGTAGACCAGTTTTCCGTCTTCCAGGAACGGCTCCTGAGTGTAGCGGTGCAGACCAAAGCCTGCCACGGTATGGACATCGTCGTGCAACAAGCCGCCGCGCAGCAGTTCTCGCACCAGCAGTGACACGCCGCCTGCTGCCTGAAAATAGTTGATGTCACCCGGTCCGTTGGGGTAGATACGACACAGCAAAGGCACCACTTCGGACAGTTCAGAAAAATCATCCCAGGTAACGGTAAAACCGGCGGCTTTCGCCATGGCCACCAGATGCATGGTGTGGTTGGTCGAACCGCCAGTCGCCAGCAAGGCGACGATACCGTTGACGATCACCTTTTCGTCTACCAGCTGCCCGACGGGCAGATAATCGCCCGCATTTTCCGTCATTCGGGTGACCTGGCGCGCAGCAGCTTCTGTCAGCGCATCACGCAATGGAATATCCGGGTAGACAAACGAGGAGCCGGGCAGATGCAGCCCCATGATCTCCATTACCATCTGGTTCGAGTTGGCGGTGCCGTAAAAAGTGCAGGTGCCCGCGCCGTGATAAGCACTGGCCTCGGATTCCAGCAGCGCATCGCGGCCGACTTTGCCTTCAGCATACAGTTGGCGGATGCGCACTTTCTCTTTGTTGGATATGCCTGTGCGCATCGGGCCGGCGGGCACGAAAACGGTAGGCAGGTGACCAAAAGAGAGGGCGGCAATAAACAGCCCCGGGACAATTTTGTCACATACGCCCAAAAAGAGTGCGCCATCAAACATGTTGTGTGACAAGCCGATCGCCGCCGACATTGCAATCAGATCGCGGCTAAGCAGAGAGAGTTCCATACCGTCTTGCCCCTGTGTGACGCCATCGCACATGGCAGGGACACCGCCAGCGACCTGACCGACAGCACCCACGGCGTTCAGTGCTTTTTTGATCAAATCTGGGTAGCGTTCATAGGGCTGGTGGGCAGAGAGCATGTCATTGTAAGAGGTAATGATGCCGATGTTGCTTTTGATCATGCTCTTCAAATCGGCTTTGTCTTCAGGTGAACAGGCCGCGAAACCGTGTGCCAAGTTGCCGCAGGCCAGTTCGGAGCGGTGTACCGTTTTGCTTTTGGCGGCGGCAATACGTGCCAGATAACGGCTACGCTCGGTGTGAGAACGAGACAGGATGTTGTGGGTAACGCGTGCAACAATAGGATTCATGCTATGCCCCAAGTGTTTAACATTGATGCTTTGCTTAATTAAAATCAAATGCCAATGACGTCGATCGAAATAATTGGGCTACTATGGCTAGCGGGTGTTTTAATTATTTTTAAGATGATAAAAATACTCGCGCAAATAAATGCACGATACCAGATCGTCAATAATTTACGTACCCGTTAATACGGTGAGTTACCGTAAAGGGTATGGGCGCATTAAGGGATGCAGATGGGGTTCATCGCAGCCTCATGTGATCCAGACGTTCATCTTTGCCGCTAGCGTATCTCTCCAATAGGCCCACATCAGGACGCCCTGACGGTGATGAGACTACTATATACTCAAATGATACCGGTAACAATGGGTTTTACGGTCACGCTTTACTCGATTCAGCCAAGGTGAAAATTATTTTGTGACTTAGATCACATTGTGGTGTGCGTGAGGAGGAACGGTGCAAAAAGAGCGATCGCCTACTGACGAACACATCTAAAATAATAATGGAAAAAATAAAAATTAGTTTGGGTTAATTTAATGTTTTTCGCTGTAGAAAAATATTATTTGTAATAAGAGCATGACAGTATTAACCACGGACCGTGACGTACTTTTTATTATTGCATTATTTGGATTATTTTAGTGGCGTTTTTTTAATAGGAAATAAGGAAAACGTAGGATTGTTTCACTATTATTTGTCGTTGGATTGCTATGTTGACTCGAGCAATCTATTGGTGACCATCAATGTCACCGTCACACAGACAGCGCTGCTTTTCTTTGTTACACTAGATCACCAGCCAACAATATTTCAATCGATTGAAAATGAAGAAGAAAAGACCAGGTTTGCAAGATGTGGCCAATCGTGTTGGTGTCACTAAAATGACTATTAGCCGCTACCTGCGCGATCCGCAGAAAGTATCGGCGGCACTGCGTGACAGCATCGCCGCGGCGCTGGATGAGTTGGGATACATTCCCAACCGGGCGCCGGAGATTTTATCGAATGCCACCAGTCGGGCGATTGGCGTTCTGCTTCCTTCATTGACCAATCAGGTGTTTGCCGAAGTGCTGCGCGGCATTGAACGCGTGACGGATGCGCACGGTTACCAGACGATGCTGGCACACTATGGTTACCACGCCGAGCGCGAAGAAATGCGCCTGATGTCTCTGCTTTCCTACAATATTGACGGTCTGATCCTTTCTGAACGTTCCCACACGGAGCGCACGCGCAAGATGATTGAAGTGGCGGGCATTCCGGTGGTTGAAATCATGGACAGCGAGTCGCCCTGTATCGATCTGGCGGTGGGATTTAACAACTTTGAAGCGGCCTACCAGATGACTCAGGTGCTGTTGGCCCGAGGGTACCGTTTTCCGGTTTATCTCGGCTCGCGTCTGGATGAACGTACCTTGATCAAGATGCAAGGGTACGAACAAGCGATGCGTGATGCTGGGTTGACGCCGCGCGATGTCAGTACCGATCGCCCCTCGTCGTACAGTCTGGGCGGTGAACTGATGAGAGAAGCGCGCGAGCGCTACCCGGAGACCGACAGCCTGTTTTGCACCAACGATGATATCGCTATCGGCGCGGCCTTTGAGTGTCAGCGACAAGGGTTGTGCATTCCCGATCAAATGGCGATCGCCGGTTTTCATGGACACGATATTGGCCAGTCGATGGAACCCAAACTGGCCAGTGTGCTGACGCCACGTGAGCGCATGGGGCAGGTGGCCGCAGAGCGACTGCTGGCTCGGTTGCGCGGAGAGGTTGTTACCCCACCGCGACTGGATTTGGGCTTCACGATCCTGCATGGCGGCAGCATTTAAGCCGTTAGCGACGAGAAACGACACCCGCGTTGCGCAATGCCGTCAGACCACGGGCGACAACCTCATCAAAGGTGCCATCGATATCGATACTCACCACGTCAGTTTCATCTGCCGCTGGCTCTTCTAGCGCATCGAACTGGCTTTTGAGCAGATCGGTGGGCATGAAATGCCCGGCGCGCGCTTTCAGGCGTTCCAGAATAACGTCAAAGCTGCCCTTCATATAAAGGAACAACATATCAGGGTTGCCCTGACGCAGACGATCGCGATAGCGGCGTTTTAAGGACGAACAGACGATCAAACCCACTTCATTTTTATGGCGCAGGCTGTAGGCCGCGTCGTTAAGGCGCTCAAGCCACGGCGCGCGATCGTTGTCGTCTAAAGGTTGGCCGCTTGCCATTTTCTGAATGTTGGCGCGCGGGTGCAGATCGTCGCCATCAATGAATTTAGCGCCCAGCGCATTTGCAATAGCCGCTCCAGAACTGGATTTACCACACCCAGATACGCCCATGATGATGATGCTTTGTCCCGCCATAGTTTGATCTCTATCTCAAAATGAATATTTAAGCCCATATGATAGTTTCGCATTTTACCACGTTACCGGTATCATGATACCGGTAACAATCAGGGGTGTGACAAAAATCACAGATTACCGATGGGGCTGACGAGGGCATAAACCGCTACTCCGATGCGTCAGGCTTTGGCCCCCCAAAGCTCGGCAGCGTGCGCTGCCAGGTAACAAAAAGAACGCTATCTTGATGTAAAAGTAGCATTTATAGATCTGACTGTATTCGTTGACAGCATCTGTACGATTCCTATATCGGAGAATTATTATGCCATTAATCATTGTAGCAATCGGGGTTGCCCTGCTGCTGCTATTGATGATCCGTTGCAAATTGAACGGGTTCATTTCATTGATTCTGGTGTCGCTGGCCGTGGGTTTGGCATTGGGCTACACCTCCCAGGGTGGGTTTAACGTCAATGGCGTCATCACCTCGATCAAAAACGGGGTAGGCGGCACGCTAGGAAGTCTGGCCCTGATCATGGGCTTTGGTGCCATGTTAGGTAAACTGCTGGCAGATTGCGGCGGTGCCCAGCGCATTGCGACGACACTTATCGATAAATTCGGTAAGGGGCGCATCCAGTGGGCGGTGGTATTGACCGGTTTCACCGTTGGTTTTGCACTGTTTTATGAAGTGGGTTTTGTACTGTTGCTGCCATTGGTGTTCACCATCGCTGCCGCTGCGCGTATCCCTTTACTGTTTATCGGCGTACCGATGGCCGCGGCATTGTCCGTGACCCACGCGTTGTTGCCTCCGCACCCGGGCCCGACGGCGATTGCTATTCTGTTCAAAGCCGACATGGGCAAAACCCTGCTGTATGGCACGTTGATTGCTATTCCAACCGTGATTTTGGCGGGACCGGTCTATGCGCGCTTCCTGAAAAGTATCGATAAACCGATTCCTGCTGGATTGCATAACCCGAAAGTGTTTACCGATCATGAGATGCCGGGCTTTGGTATTAGCGTATTCACTACCCTGATTCCGGTTATTCTGATGACCGGTCGTGCGGTGGCAGAAATGACGCTGCAAAAAGGCCATCCGTTGCTGGGTTACGCTGAGTTCCTGGGCGATCCGGTGATGGCTACGCTGATTTCCGTGGTTGTGGCGATCTTCACCTTTGGGCTTAATCGCGGTCGCAGCATGGATCAGGTGATGGATACCATCAACGATTCCATCAAGATTATCGCGATGATGCTGATGGTGATCGGTGGTGGCGGTGCGTTTAAACAAATCCTGGTGGACGGTGGCGTTGCCAAGTACATCGAAACGCTGATGGCGGGCAGTACGCTGTCGCCGCTGTTGATGGGATGGGCGATTGCCGCTGCGCTGCGTCTGGCGCTGGGGTCGGCGACCGTTGCGGCCATGACGGCGGGCGGTATTGTTGCGCCGTTGCTCACCATTACCGGTGTGAGTCCAGAACTGATGGTGCTGGCCGTCGGTTCCGGTAGCGTCATTTTCTCCCACGTGAACGATCCGGGTTTCTGGCTGTTCAAAGAGTATTTCAACCTGACCATTGGTGAAACCATGAAGTCGTGGTCGGCGTTGGAAACCATTATTGCGGTGTGTGGCCTGATTGGTTGCTTGCTACTGAGTATGGTTATCTAAACAACAGGTTTTGGTTGCCTCCGTTGCGGAGGCAACCGAATCACTTAATGAGACGAACTGCGTGATGCGCCTACGCCAGTTTGTGAACGAACAAACTGCGCATAGAAGCGATCGCGTTCCTGCTTGCCTTCCTCTGAATTATCGGTAATCGAGAAGAACCAGATCCCGATAAACGCCACCAGCATCGAGAACAGCGCCGGGTATTCATACGGATAAATAGGCGTTGCGTGACCAAGAATTTTCACCCAAATGGTGGGGCCGAGGATCATCAGCACAATGGCCGTCAACAAACCTGCCCAACCGCCCAGCATTGCGCCACGAGTGGTCAGCTTTGACCAGTACATTGAGATGATAATGATGGGGAAGTTACAGCTCGCCGCTATAGAGAAGGCCAGCCCCACCATAAAGGCAATGTTTTGTTTTTCGAACAAAATACCCAGACCGATAGCCACCACACCCAGTGCCAAAACGGTAAGTTTTGATACTTTCAGTTCATCACGTTCCGTTGCCTGCCCCTTCTTGATGACGTTGGCATACAGATCGTGTGACACTGCCGACGCGCCTGCCAACGTCAGCCCGGCTACCACCGCGAGAATGGTAGCGAACGCCACTGCGGAGATAAAGCCGAGGAAGAAGTTGCCGCCCACCGCATCAGCCAGATGCACCGCTGCCATATTATTACCACCGATCAACGCGCCAGCGGCGTCTTTAAAGGTGGGGTTAGCGCTGACCAGTACGATGGCACCGAAGCCGATAATAAAGGTCAGGAAGTAGAAATAGCCCATGAACCCCGTTGCGTAAAACACACTTTTGCGGGCTTCACGCGCATCGCTAACCGTAAAGAAACGCATCAGAATATGGGGTAATCCCGCAGTGCCGAACATCAGGCCCAATCCAAGCGACAGCGCCGAAATCGGGTCTGAAACCAGTCCGCCGGGGCTCATGATAGCAATACCCTTCGGGTGGACTGCCGCCGCCGCTTTGAACAGGCCGTCGAAACTGAAATTGACCGATTTCATCACCATGATTGCCATAAAGGTGGCACCAAACAGCAGCAGCACGGCTTTGATGATCTGTACCCAAGTGGTGGCGAGCATACCGCCAAACAGCACATACATCACCATCAGAATGCCGACCAGTACTACGGCAACGTGGTAGTTCAGACCGAACAGCAGCTCTATCAGCTTGCCAGCGCCTACCATCTGGGCAATGAGATACAGCGCCACCACCACCAGCGAGCCGCAAGCGGAGAGGGTGCGAATCGGTTTTTGTTGAAGGCGATAAGATGCGACATCCGCGAAGGTATAGCGCCCGAGATTACGCAAGCGTTCTGCAATAAGAAACAGGATGATGGGCCAACCCACCAGGAAGCCCAGCGAATAGATCAGCCCGTCGTAACCAGAGGTATACACCAGTGCTGAAATGCCGAGGAATGACGCGGCAGACATGTAGTCACCCGCAATCGCCAACCCGTTCTGGAAGCCAGTGATGTTACCGCCAGCCGTATAATAGTCGCTGCGCGAGCGTGTACGCTTCGAAGCCCAATAGGTAATGTAAAGCGTGCCGCTGACAAACAGCAAAAACATGACGATGGCCTGGATATTCAGCGGCTGGCGTTGAACGTCACCGGTGAGGGCATCTGCATAGGCCATGACGGGAAGCATCAGACCAATAAGCGGTAATAACAGACGGGTTTTCATTACTTAACCTCACTCAGAAGCTTTTTGGTCATACGGTCAAATTCGCCATTGGCGCGATAGACATACACCCCAGTCAAGATAAACGAGATAATGATTAGCCCAATCCCGATGGGAATGCCGCGCGTGATGGTAGCTCCAGGATAAAGGGGAGTACCCAGCCAGGTGGGCGCAAAAGCAATCAGCAAAATGAAGCTGACGTATAACACCAAAACAATCAGAGAAAGCGAGACGGCAAAAAGCTGACGTTTGCGCACCAGTTCTTTAAACACCGAGTGGTTGCCAATGCGTTGGTAGAGGACGTCATTCATCATAAATCTCCGGTAAATGGGTCTGTTTCCGGTTGTGAGTAAAAACGTTGCCGATTTCAGGGTACAGCCCGCTAAGCCAGACCCTTCGGGTCTGGCGTTATCTGCTATCGGTTCGCTCAGCGCGTACTGCTTGTGATGTTTAAGACTGTGGTGTGTCCATGGTTTGTTTCTCTTCCAGCAGTTTTTCAACGACGCCAGGATCGGCAAGCGTAGAGATATCACCCAGATTACTGGTATCTCCCGCCGCGATTTTGCGCAGAATACGCCGCATAATCTTGCCGGAACGGGTTTTCGGCAGTGAGTCCGTCCAGTGCAGGATATCGGGCGTAGCAATCGGGCCAATCTCTTTACGCACCCAATTGCGCACTTCTGTGTAAAGCGCACTGGAAGGCTCTTCACCGTGATTAAGCGTAATATAGGCGTAGATAGCCTGACCTTTCAGACTGTGCGGGATGCCCACCACGGCGGCTTCGGCAATCTTCGGGTGTGCCACCAGCGCCGACTCTATTTCCGCCGTGCCCAGACGATGGCCCGCCACGTTCAACACGTCATCGACGCGGCCGGTTATCCAGTAGTAGCCATCTTCATCGCGACGGGCACCGTCACCGCTGAAATACATGCCTTTAAAGGTTGAAAAATAGGTTTGCTCGAAGCGCTCGTGATCGCCAAACAGCGTACGCGCCTGACCAGGCCAGGAGTCGGTGATCACCAGATTGCCTTCCGTTGAGCCGTCCTGCGGTGTGCCCAGATTATCGACTAACGCAGGCTGCACGCCAAAGAAGGGAAGCGTTGCAGAGCCCGGCTTGGTTTCGATCGCCCCCGGCAGCGGAGTAATCATTAACCCGCCCGTTTCCGTTTGCCACCAGGTATCGACGATCGGACATTGGCCGTTACCGATCTTGTTAAAATACCATTCCCAGGCTTCCGGGTTGATGGGTTCACCCACCGATCCCATGATTCTCAGCGAACGTCGGTTGCTGCCTTCGATGGCCTTGTCGCCGTCAGCCATCAGCGCGCGGATAGCCGTTGGGGCGGTATACAGAATATTGACGTGGTGCTTATCGACCACTTGTCCCATACGGCGTGCATCCGGCCAGTTGGGTACGCCTTCAAACATCAACGTGGTCGCACCACAAGCCAGCGGGCCGTAGAGCAGATAGCTGTGTCCTGTGATCCAGCCAACATCGGCGGTACACCAGTAGACATCGCCGGGATGGTAGTCAAACACATATTTGAAGGTCATGGCCGCATAGACGAGATATCCGCCAGTAGTATGCAGCACGCCTTTGGGTTTACCGGTCGATCCTGAGGTATAGAGAATAAACAACGGATCTTCGGCGTTCATCGCTTCTGGCGGGCAGTGATCGTCTGCACCCGCGATCAGATCGTGCCACCAGTGGTCGCGACCTTCGTGCCAATCGATAGCGCCACCCGTGCGTTGGTAAACAATGGTATGCGCCACCGTTTTAACACCTGGGTTGCGCAACGCGTCATCAATATTCTTTTTCAGCGGGATTGTGCGCCCGGCGCGGATACCCTCATCAGAGGTAATCACCAGCTTGGCACTGGAATCGATAATGCGTCCGGCGATGGATTCAGGAGAAAAACCGCCGAAAATAACGGAATGAATCGCACCTATGCGCGTGCATGCCAGCATAGCAACCGCGGCTTCCGGCACCATAGGCATGTAGATAGCGACCACATCACCCTTTTTAATACCTAGTGATTTCAACACATTAGCAAAACGGCAGACGCTTTGGTGAAGCTCGCGGTAAGTCACTGTTTTGCTTTGGGTTGTGTCATCTCCTTCCCACACAATGGCGGTTTGATCGCCAAGGGTGGCTAAGTGTCGATCAAGGCAGTTGGCTGAAACATTTAACGTACCATCTTCGAACCAGCGAATACGGATATGGCCTGGATCGAAAGAGGTGTTTTTAACTTCAGTGTACGGTTTGATCCAATCGACGATCTTGCCATGCTCTCGCCAAAAGGTCTGGGGATCATTGATCGATGCCTGATACCACTCGCGATACTGCTCAGCGTTAATCAGGGCGTTCTCCGCCACTGAGGCGGGTATGGTGTGTTTATTATATTGGCTCATAGCGCTCTCCTTAAACCTTGTTAAATGTATGTCAACAAATCGTTAAGTGTAGTGGTGCGCCAGAATTTGTTTCTTTTTTGAGCGATGGATCACGCAATAAGAAGTAACACAGTGAAAGGAAAAGCGTGGAGAATGGCTGGCCCTGAGCGTTTTCTGTTTTTTATAAAAAAATAACAAGAAGATAATTTGTGATGCGCGTCACGTTATTGTGGCTGACTCGCTCGTTCACATGATCGTAAAGCATATAACGATCAATTTATTATTTTCAATAGATTACAACTATTATTTTTTATTATTTGATCGTCCTTTACGATCAAACAGCATAAAGATACTGCTTATTCAGCCGATAGTGTGCATACCAACACGGGTATATTTTGATCCAGAAGATGCTTTTTGATCGTTTGATCGACAGGCACGTTAAAATTTTAGTACATATGTAAAAAATGAGAGCGGTGTAAGCGACTACTGTAGTACGGGTTCACAGGATTTTTTGACCTTTTACTTCTACACTTGAATAGGAATTTTAAGATGTAGGTTTTTGCCCGATCGTTTGAGATCAAAACACAACGTCGCACTGCTTAAACATTACGCTAATGGAAGTACAAGATATTTTATCTTTTTGTTTTTATTGATTAATTACGGTTTGCGGTTTCGGGCTATCGAAAGCATCTACTCAATGCCTTGCGATCCTGCGTACGAGTAGCGCAGATCTGTTGGGCATTGATGGTCGCTTCTCAGTGCGTCCGTAGCGTTATCTTGTCATAGCATGAAGCAGAGGAAACGATGAGTCTGATATTTGGACAAAATGAAATCATAGGCATGCTGAGCAAACCTGTACAAAATGACAGGCGTGCCGTCGCCGTTATTGATGATAAATGCAAGGTTCTCTGTGCTAACTCTGCATTTAATGCCCATTTCGGGCTGCATTCTGAAGCGAATAATCCGGTCTCTATTGATGATGTACTGCCGATAAACGTGAAGTTTGCCTATCAGGACTTTCTGACCAACAACGACGTGATGAGTACGCGCGTGGTGTCGGATCTTCTGTCGGATGGCTTCACGAAAAAGCAGCTAAGCACGCTCTCTTTTTCTAAGCTCAATGTTGAAAACCGTGTGTTTTCTCTGATGATTTTGAATCAAGAGATCAGCGAAGCTGTTCCTGCCATTAACCTTGTCTCTTAGGTAAATAAAGCAAGGATGCTCGAAACCAATAATATGACGGAATTATTGCGCACCTGTGACAATATAAGCTACGCCTATTCTGGCGTAGCTAACTTGATTAATGCGTCTTAACCAAAATTATTGCAGATTTATTTTGTCTTGCAAGTTTCGATAACAATCGGAATCCCTTCGCGCCTCCAAACACACTCACCCTATTGATATCCATATTTTTTTCTTTTTCTGGTTCCCCTTTTAATGACCTCCATTGGCATACCCATTAACAGCAATGAAAAACTGACAGGGGTATAACAATGAAATCATGGCGAACCGGGCCGGTAACGTTGGCGCTAAGAGCCGCGTGTTGGGGAATAGCGCTGGGCAGTGCCGCTTCAGTCACGGCCGTTTCGGCAGCAGCTCAGGCGTTTCATGTCACTGCGGGCAGTCTGGCTCAGGCCTTAAACCAATTAGCGCAGCAATCCGGCGTTCTGTTGTCTTATGATCCGGCACTGACGGTGGGTAAACAGAGCAGCGGATTGCAAGGGCGCTATGACGTGGAACAAGGGTTTGCGCAACTGCTGGCGAACAGTGGTCTGCGCGCCGAGCGCAACGCTGACGGCAGCATCTCTATTGTGGCGCAGCCAGTAGCACCGGCAACGGCTGCGGCGCCTGCGCGTAACGATCAGATTGTTGTCACCGCACCCCCTAATACCGCATTAAAGCTGGATGTACCGGTATCGGAAACGCCGCGTGCGATGTCTGTAGTGACACAGCAACAGATGGAAGCGCGTGGCGCGAAGAAGGTCGATCAGGCCTTGCGCTATAGCCCCGGTGTATTGGCATCCTATTACGGGCCGGATAACAAGACCGAATGGCTCTCCATTCGTGGCTTTAAAGATCAGTCGCGCTTTCAGAACGGGCTTGCAGCCATTAACGAACGCGGTTTCTTTGTTCAGCAGTTTGACGCTTTTGGTGTGGATAGGATTGAAGTGTTAAAAGGGCCCGCATCGGTGCTGTATGGGCAGAACCCGCCGGGCGGCCTGGTTAACGTGATCACCAAGCGCCCAACGCGTTTGCCTCAGGGACAAATCTCGCTGGATTATGGCTCCAATGATTACCGCCAACTGGGCCTCGATAGCGCAGGTCCGCTTAACGATGATGGCACGGTGCTTTATCGCGTCGTGGGCCTTGCGCGCGGCACGTCAGGTGAAATGGATCATGCCAAGAGCGATCGCTTCTATCTGGCACCCAGTATGACGTTCCTGATGGGGGAGGACACGGAACTGACGGTGCTGGCAAGCTACATGGATACCGATTCCGATGTTACCAGCGGTTTTAAAATGCCTGCGGGCACGCTGCATAACACACCGTTTGGTAAGGTGGGCTACAGAACCTCATTGGGAGAACCCGGGCTCGATCGTAATAACACTCGCCAGTTTACGTTGGGCTATGAGTTCACTCACCGCATTAACGATACCTGGACGTTCCACCAGAACACCAACTACAACTACCTGAATATGGATCTGCGTACCGCCTATGCTTTCGGGGATGTGGTTGATGGCCAGGTGGATCGTGGTATGACCTACCGCGATGGTTTTGCGCAAAAACTGGGCAACGGATAACCGCATGGTTGGAGAGTGGCAGTGGGGTGATGTGGAAAACACGCTGTTACTGGGGGTTGATTATCGCCGTGCCAGCTCACAAAGCCGTGATGGTGATTTCTACGGTATTGGCAAAATTGATATGTTTAACCCGGTGTATGGCAACGCGGTTCTGCCGCTTGACCAATTATACGATTATCGCACTGGGCGTAACCAAATGGGTTACTACATTCAGAACCAATTCCGCTATGACGATCGCTGGATTGCGCTGATTGGCGGCCGTTACGACAAGGCAAAATCACGCGAACAGAACCTGAGCGCTGACAAGGATAGCCGTAAGGATGATGATAAGTTCACCAAAACGGCTGGGCTAATGTACCTGTTTGATAACGGCATTTCTCCCTATATTAGCTACTCAGAATCCTTTATGCCGCTTATGGGAGATGACGGTAAAGGCAATCCCTATAAGCCGACCATGGGTAAGCAAACCGAAGTGGGAATGAAGTATACGCCACACGGCTTTAACGGTTATGCGACCGTTGCGCTGTATAACCTGGTTCAGGATAACGTATCGACCACCGATCGTGAGCATCCCGGCACCTCGGCCCAGACTGGGCAGGTTCGTTCACGCGGTATCGAGCTGGAAATGAGCGGCGAAGTGGCGCGAGGCCTGACAGTGCTTGCCAACTATAACTATGGCAAGGTCGAGATCACCAAGTCGGGTGTGGATGCTGAAATAGGTAAACGCTTCCCTGAGCAGCCGTTACAGCAGGCGTCTGGTTGGGTGAATTATGCATTTCAGGGCTCGCTCAGTGGCCTATCCGTCGGTACCGGGGTACGTTATGTTGGTAGCTCATATGGCGACAAAACGGAAAATCCTAATCTGAAAGTCCCAGCCTATACCCTGTGGGATGCGATGATCGCCTATGACTTCACCAAAGATTGGCGCTTGCAGGTTAATGCCACCAACCTCAGCAACCGCGAATATGTCAGCGTGTGTGATTATTGGTGCTACTACGGTGAAGGCCGCGTGTTCAATGCTAACCTGAGCTACCGCTGGTAATTGCCGGGACTATTGCTATTCGCCCCCTGTAACCGCCACTGCCACATACCACCTGTCATTCCCGCGCAAGCGGGAATCTCCTACAGAAAAAAAGATTGCGTCTGCAAGAGATCCTCGGCCTGCGCCGAGGATGACGGTGAGTGGCAGGCTCTCGGCACAAGTGATTGTGCGATAGTGATTGACTTTGCATTTAATGATAATGAAAATCATTTCATTATCATTAAATGAGACACAACGTGAACGGTCACGCGGCTACCTATGCTGACCCCGTCGAATCACTGGCGGTACAGCGAATTTATCACGAGCACCATGTCTGGTTACAGGCGTGGCTGCGTCGGCGTTTGGGATGCTCGCAGCAAGCGGCCGATCTGGCGCAGGATACTTTCGTGCGTCTGGTCAGCACGCAACAGGCCACCCAACTGCGTGAACCTCGCGCTTGGTTGACCACTGTCGCCCACGGTCTGGTGGTCAATTTTTGGCGGCGGCGCGACATTGAAAATGCCTATTTGCAGGTGCTGGCGGAACAGCAACTTGAGGTGGAGCCTTCATTGGAGCAGCATGCCATCATTATTGATACGCTGCTGGAGATAGATCGTATGCTCAGTACGCTGTCTGCCAAAGCTAGACAGGCGTTTCTGTGGGTGCATATCGATGGGCTGACGTACCAGCAGGTGGCCGATCGTCTTGGTGTCTCCGATCGTATGGTGAAAAAATACATGGCACAGGCGATGTTCGCTTGCCTGACTTGTCAGGAGCGCTAATTCCGGCGATGCGAGCTGACGATATTCCCCAGGACGTGTTCTACGATGCCGCAGAATGGTATGCCATTCTCTACGCGGATGATTGCACGGCTAGTGAGCGCCATGCCTGGCAGCAATGGCTGAATAGCCATCCACTTCATCAGCAGGCGTGGCAGCGTGTCGAAAAGATTCATACCCGTTTTTATTCCGTCGATAGCCCGGTGGCATCCAGTGTATTGAGCCGTCAGGGAACCGAGCGGCGCCACCTGTTAAAACTGCTGGCGTTGATGGCGCTGTTAGGCGGTGGAGCCTATAGCGTCCCTTGGGAAACCTATGCCGCTGATTATCGAACCGCTAAGGGAGAAAACCGGCGCTGGGTGTTGGCAGAGGGGCTGACGCTAAACCTGAACACCGATTCCGCGCTCTCACGCTACGACCAAGACGGAAAGATCGCTTCTTTGCGCCTACTCAAAGGGGAGTGCTTACTGGAAAGCGCAGAGCCTTACCCGTTAGCGTTTTCTACCCCACAGGGGATGATGTCGCTGAATTCACCCTGCCGATTTGATGTGCGCTGCGATGCCAGTGAAAGTACGCTGGCGGTGTTTCAAGGGGAGGTGTTGCTGCGCCCGACGAAGCAATCGCAGGCGACTGTGCGCGTTAGTGCTGGGCAACAAGTGACCTTTACGGATGCGGTGAGTCAGCCTCCGCAACCGGTGGAAGGCTTCCGCCAAAGTTGGTTAGATGGTGTGGTGCTGGCGGACAATATGCGGCTGGATACCTTGATGCGTGAATATGCTCGCTACCGCAACGGCTACTTTCCCCTCGATGACAAGGCGGCGGCGCTGCGTATTTCTGGCGTCTTTCCCTTACAGGATGATGAGCGTTTTTTCAGCGCCCTGACGCGTACCCTTCCCATTATTGCAGAGAGACGTTTTTCCTGGTGGATAACCCTGCGCGCACGCTAATCCCTTCTGGTTTTTCATGCTAAAAACGCTAAGAATAGGACGGAGGAAAAGCTGATTTATTACCGGGCTTGTTTCGTACGACTTTTCTCATGGGTCTTTTCTTGTATGGGTAGAATAGTGCGATAAACCGAGTGCTATTCTTGGTGTCATAAGTACGTTTGCAGGTCCGATCATTACGCATACAGGATGTCGTCATGCAGTTATTGAATTTAAAACAGGCCAGATGGCTGAGCCTGGG